>NZ_CAXTHK010000007.1:0-106574 GCF_964244045.1 uncultured Jatrophihabitans sp.
CCACCAGTGCCACCAGTGCCACCAGTGCCACCAGTGCCACCAGTGCCACCAGTGCCACCAGTGCTGCCGGTGCCGCCGGCCGGGCCGTCCGCGACCTTCGTGCCGTCCGAGCCGGCTTTGAGCCCGGCAGGGCCCGGCAGGCGCCGGCAGATCCAGCCAGGAACCAGCTGCGAATCGGTTGCGAACCGCGCCTGCAACTTGGCCGCAACCCGGCGGCACAGCACGCCGGGCGCGGCTCAGATGCGCGCCCGGACCCGCTCGCGGCGAAGTTTTGCCGGCCGAGTAGCGAGCCCAGACTTAACACGGTATAAATGTCGAGTCATTCGTTTCTCAGGTCCGTAGCTACGTCGCTGCCCAGGGAAGCGGAAGCGCACGGGGGGGATTGCACGTGCCGCGCACTACGCGGCGGGTGCGCAACGGGGGGTCATGATCGACGCAAGCGGGACGGGCACGGCGCCGCGGATCGCGGCTGCGCCCGGACGTGCACAGATCCTGGCCGGTGACCGTGCACGCCAGAGCTCAGACTCAGGCGATCTGCTGTTTGTGCCATGCCCGAGCGAGATCCGACTGCGCAGCGATGTGTCCGGGGAAGATTCGATCAAGCTTGATCTGCGCTACGTCGAGAACTGGTCGTTGGCGACCGACACGGCGGTAGTGCTGAAAACGGCCCGCGCCGTGCTCGCGGCTCGAGCCGCCTATTAGCGGTCGCCGGGGCATGTTCGCCGGCTCGGCACGATGCGGGCCGTCACAACTGAACGTCATTTCGAGAATCGGGGGGATTCACGAATGAAGATCGCATTGGTGGGCACGCGTGGAGTGCCCGCACGTTACGGGGGCTTCGAGACCTGCGTCGAAGAGGTCGGCAAGCGCTTGGTCAAGTCGGGTCACGAGGTCGTCGTCTACTGCCGCAAGGCCAACGCCGATGACGCTGCCGAGCTGCTCGACCAGTACGAGGGTATGCAGCTGGTTCATCTGCCCGCAGTCAGCAAGAAGGCGCTCGAGACAATGAGCCACACAGCTCTGTCGGTCAAGCACCTGCGTAAGCACCCGGTCGACGTCGCAATCGTCTTCAACTCTGCAAACGCCCCGTTCGTCCCGTTCCTGCGTTCGCAGGGCATCCCGGTTGCCACCCACGTCGACGGGCTGGAATGGATGCGCAGCAAGTGGCAGGGTGCCGGCCGCCGCTACTACCGGATGGCCGAGTCCATGGCCGTGCGCTGGTCCGACGCGCTGATCGCCGACGCCCAGGGCATCGCGGACTACTACCGCATGGAATTCGACGCCGACACCGAGCTGATCGCCTACGGCGCGCCGATCGTGTCCGACGAGCACCACGACCGGTTGCGCCAACTCGGCGTAGAGCCGGGCAAGTTCCACCTCGTCGTGGCCCGCTTCGAGCCCGAGAACCACGTCGATGTCATCGTCGACGGCTACCGGCAGAGTGCCGCGACCTTGCCGCTGCTGGTGGTGGGTTCCGCGCCGTACGCCGACGAGCACACCGCGCGCATCCACTCGCTCGCCGACGAGCGGGTGCAGTTCACCGGCGGGATCTGGGACCAGGACCTGCTGGACCAGCTGTACGCGAACTGCGCCACCTACCTGCACGGCCACTCCGTGGGCGGCACCAACCCGTCCCTGCTGCGGGCCATCGGCGCGGCCGCGCCGGTCATCGCCTACGACGTCAATTTCAACCGAGAGGTCGCCGAAGACGCCGGCGCGTACTTCCGCACTGCCGCCGACGTCGCCGCGCAGATCGAGCACGCCGAGCGGACCCCGGAGGACACGGCCCGCCGCGGCACCGCAGGCCAGCTGCTCGCCTACCGCTACGACTGGGACGAGGTAGCCGCCAGCTACGAGGCCCTGTGCGAGCGGCTCCTCACGGTCGGGGTGCGCCCGCGTCGTGACCTTCCCTCGGGACGCCGCAACGGGTTGACGGCCTACGACGCAACGGCGCCCCGGACCTACGTCCAGGACAGTTTTGGTGCCTCCGTGCCGGAGCGACAGACGCTCGGCTGAGCCGAGAGGCAGGCGGCACTGAACACGATGGACCGGGTACTTGTCGCACATCCGTCTGCTGACGTCTACGGCTCCGATCGCCAATTGGTCGAATCGATCGCCGCAGTACGGGCGGCCGGCGCCCGGGTGATCGTCTACCTGCCCGCCGGCGGCCCGCTCGAGCCGCTATTGCGCGACTGCACGGTTCGGATCATGTCGTTCCCGGTCCTGCGCAAGGCGTTGTTGACGCCGCGTGCGCTGATGCGCCTGGTCGTGACCACCCCGCTGGACCTGTACCGGCTGGTCCGGACCATCCGCGCAACCAGCCCGGATGCCGTGTACGTGAACACCCTTACGATCCCGCTGTGGATCGTGGCGGCGCGGCTCACCCGGACACCTGTCCTGGTCCACGTGCACGAGGCCGAGCAGGACGCACCGTGGCTGCTGCGGTTCCTGCTCGCCCTGCCGTTGGTTCTCGGTACGGTCGTCCTCGCGAACAGCAACGCGTCGCGCCGGGTACTTTCCACGGCGCTGGGCCGCGCCACGCCCGAGATCCACGTCGTGACCAACGGAATCCCCGACGCTGGGGCCGATGGCTACGACGCGGCCGAACCGGGTCGCCTGGCCGTCATCGGGAGGCTGTCGCCGCGCAAGGGCATCGACGTGGCCCTCGAGGCCGTCGCCCTGCTGCGCGCCGACGGCCGGGACGTGCGGCTCGACGTCGCGGGCAGCGCCTTCCCGGGCTACGAGTGGTACGAGGCGCAGCTGCGGCAACGGGCCGAGCGGCCCGATCTGGCCGGCCGGGTTCGATTCCTGGGTTACGTGCACCCGACCTCGCAGGTGTTGGCCGACGCATGCGCCGTCCTGGTGCCGTCGCGCACCGAGCCGTTCGGCAATACCGCCGTCGAGGCGCTGCTGGCCCAGCGTCCCGTCATCGCGTCCGAGGTGCAGGGACTGGCCGAGATCGTCCACGACGGTCAAACCGGCCTGCTCGTACCGCCCGACGACCCCCGTGCCCTGGCCACAGCGGCAGCTCGGGTGCTGGATGACACGCGGTGGGCCGCCCGGCTGGCCGCAGCCGGCCGTGTCGACGCACGGGAGCGTTTCGGAACCGAGCGCTACCAGGCGGAGATCGTCCAGGCAGTGACCGAGACCGCGCGCCGCCGCCGTGCCGACCTCAAACGGCTTTCCTGAGTACGCTGCTGCAGTGCCGTTCTCGCCTGCGCTGATCTCGTCGCTCAGCCACAACACCGTTCGCAACAGCCGTCGCGTGCGCGGACGTGTCCGGCTCGCGTCCGCTGACGTCACCGGCGTAGCGCCCAACGCAGTGGTTACCGCCTTGAAACGAGCAGCAGTCGGTCGGCCCAGCGCCGCTGAACGCCGGTGGATCGAGCGCGTCGAACTGATGCGCGCACTGCTGCTGACATCACAGGCGCCGCTCGAGATCGAAGATTTCGGCGCCGGGACCGGGCACCGCTTCGACACCACCGGAGCCACCCAGACACGACACATGGTGACCAAGACGCTCGGTTCGATGACGCTGTCGTCCAAGCCGCCACAGTGGGCCTACCTGCTGTTCCGACTCGTGCGTGAGCTCAAGCCGTCCGCAGTGCTGGAGATGGGCGCTTGTGTAGGTATCTCGGCCTCGTACGAAGCCGCAGCGCTGGAACTCAACGGCGCCGGAACCTTGCTCACCCTCGAGGGCGCTGACGTGTTGGCAGAGCGCTCGGCGCACACGCTGTCGGAACTTGACCTCGCGCACCGTGCCGGCGTCCGGTTGGGGCAGTTCGCCGACACGATCGGGCCGGCGGTCGCCGAACTTTCTCCGCTGGGGTTCGCGTTCATCGACGGGCACCATGTCGAGGCCGCCACCCTCGACTACATGGAACAGATCCTGCCGGCGATGTCGGACGAAGCGGTCTTCGTGTTCGACGACATCGCCTGGTCGGACGGTATGCGCGCGGCCTGGAGTCGCATCGTCGCTGACGATCGATTCGCGCTCACCATCGATCTGCGCTCGGTCGGCATCGCCGTGCTGAGTGCGTCGGCGCAGTCACGGCACAGCCTGGCCATCCCATACTTCTGACGGGCTCCGCCGCTCGGTATTCGAGCGACCGGTCCGGGCGTGGGACGCTCGTCCCGATCACGAGCGGAATCAGGGCCGAAGGTCCCCGCCCTCTGAGTGGCGTCCGCTTCACACGGATGCTACATTTGAATGGCTGGTTCGCAGCTGCGTACCGGCTCGGGGGGGACTGTTTTTCATCGGGGGATGATTGTGCGTGGGCTGAGCGCCCTTGCACCCACGTTCGGTTTTCGATCGGGGTGCTGGGTCACGCGTACCGCGATGCGGCTGGCCGCGTTGACGGTTATCGCCGCGATGGGCGCCGCCTGTACATCGTCGCAGAGCCGATCCTCGTCCGCGACCTCCGTGGCACCGTCGGGCAGCAGCGCGAGCGCCACGCCCACCTTGCGCCCCGTGCCCAGCACAGCAGTACCGGCGCCGCAGCAGGGCAATCTCCGTTCTGACGTCCCGTCCCGTGCGGTTCGCACGCTCGCCCCGGTACCGCTGAGCTCTGCCGCAAGCTTCAACAACAGCGTGTCGGCAAAGCTGCAGGGCGTCCGCCGGACACAGGTAACCGCTCGCCTGCCCGGCGAGATCTCCGGAGCCGCGCTGTCGGTGACAGTTTCGTTCACCAATCGCGCACGATCGGCGGTCTCGATGGTCAATGTCGTCGTCAACGTCACCGACGGGGCCGGCGTACCGCAGGTGCTGGTCGAGAGCGCGTCCACCCGCGTGAACGGCAAGCTGTCGCCCGGCAGCAGCAAATCCGGGACCTATCTGTTCAGCCTGTCCAAAGGGTTCGATAACCCAGCGACAGTAGGCGTCAGTTATTCGACTGCCGCACCCGTCATTTTGTTCGTCGGCAAGGTCTGATTCCGGGGGGAACGGCAGTGCACAAGATTTCGCGTTTGGGAAACAGAATGGTCGCGGTCACCGCGGCCGCCACACTCGTGGCGACGGGCGCACTGACGCTCGCGGCCGCGACACCGGCTGCCGCGGCGCCCGCGCCAGCGGGTGTCTCGCCGGTCTTGCAGCGCAGCGCGGCGAACGTCACCGCTGACGCACTGCCCACCGTGCAGATCGACGGCGTCGTGTGGTCGCAGGCCGTCGTCGGCGACACCGTGTACGCCGGCGGCGAGTTCGCGAATGCCCGGCCTGCCGGCGCGGCCGCCGGGACCCAGTTGACCCCGCGCAGCAACCTGCTCGCGTACAGCATCTCGACCGGTAATCTGGTCACTTCTTTCGCGCCGTCGCTGAATGCACAGGCCAAGATCGTGGTTGCGTCGCCGGACGGTTCGCGGATCTACGTGGGCGGCGCCTTCACGCAAGCCAACGGCGTGACTCGCAACCGGATTGCGGCCTACAGCACCTCGACCGGGCAGTTGGTCAGCACCTTCGCGCCGTCGCTCAACGCCGGTGTGTATTCGCTCTCGGTGTCGAACACGGCCGTCTACGTCGGTGGCGCGTTCAGCTCCGCCAACGGGGTCGCGCGCTCGCGCCTGGCCGCTTTCAACCCGGCCAACGGAGCTCTGCTGTCCTGGGCCCCGAGCGCAGACGCGTCAGTCAACGCGCTGCAGGTCGTGCCCGACCAGAGCCGCGTGATCGTCGGCGGCTCCTTCCAAACCATCAACGGTGCCCCCGCCTACGGCCTCGGTGCTGTCGACACGACGGGAGCGCTGGTGCCCTGGGCCGCCAACCAGGTAGTGCAGGACGGTGGCTCGAATGCGGCCGTCATTAACCTGTCAACCGATGGCACGTCGATCTTCAGCTCGTCATATGTCTACGGGCAGGGCGGCAACTTCGAGGGCAACATGTCCGCTGACCCGAACACCGGCACGATCAACTGGTTGGCGGACTGCCACGGTGACACGTACGGCACCTTCGCCACCGGCGACATCGTCTACTCCGTGGGCCACCAGCACTTCTGCTCCAACATCGGCGGTTTCCCGGACACGAACCCGCGCAACATCTGGCACCGCTCCACGGCCTTCACCAACCACGCCACCGGCACCGTCCAGCCCAATGGCGAGCCCGGCGCGGGCTACGGCAACTTTGCCGGCCAGCCCAGCCCGTCGTTGATCGACTGGATGCCCGACCTGGACTCCGGTACGTACACCGGCCAGTCGCAGGCGGCGTGGAGCGTTTCTGGTAACTCGCAGTATGTCGTCGAGGGTGGTGAGTTCCCGAAGGTCAACGGGACTGCACAGCAGGGTCTGGTGCGCTTCGCAGTTCCCGCGAAGGCGCCGAATAAGCAGGGCCCGAGACTGAGCAGCAGCCAGCTGAAGATCACCACGTTGGCGCGCTCCAACACGTCCGTGCGTGTGACGTGGGGCTCCGACTGGGATCGCGACGACCAGAACCTCACGTACACCCTTACCCGCAACGGTAAGACGGTGTACACCACGACTGCGCCCTCGCAGTCCTGGAACCTGCCGCAGCTCGGCTACATAGACACCGGACTGACCAAGGGCACCACGTACACCTACCGCATCAAGGTCACCGACCCGTCGGGCAACCTGGCCTATAGCGATAACGTCACTGCCACGACGCCCACCACCAACAGTGCTGCGGACGGTCCGTACGTCCAAGACGTGTTGCAGGACGGTGCCAGTGACTTCTGGCGACTCGACCAGACCAGCGGGGCGACCGTCAATTACGACTACGCTGGTTTCAGTGACCTGACCCTCGGCTCCGGGGTGACCGGCGGCGCCACCGGCGCAATCAACGATCAGGACGCCGGTTCGATGTTTGACGGCTCAGGAACCGGTTCCGGTGGTACCACCACACCGATCGTCGGGCCCAATACGTTCACTGAGTCGGCGTGGTTCTCGACCACGTCGACCTCCGGCGGGAAGATCGTCGGGTTCGGTGACAAGAGTTCCGGGACCAGTTCGAACTACGACCGGCACATCTATATGGACGCCGCCGGGCACATCACCTTCGGTGTCTACAACAACAACGCCTACGTGATCACCTCGCCGAAGTCGTACAACGACGGCGCGTTCCACCAGGTGGTCGCCAGCCTGAGCAGTGACGGGTTGCGCCTTTACATCGACGGCAAGCTGATCGGCACGAACGCCGGCACGACAATCGGCCAGGCCTTCACCGGTTACTGGCGCGTCGGCGGTGACTCGAGCTGGAGCGGCAGCAACTTCTTCACCGGCACGATCGACGACGTCGCTATCTACCCGACGGCGCTGACGCTGGCCCAGGTCAGGCAGCAGTACCTCGACAGTGGACGGACGCTCGCCGGGAGCACGGCTCCCGCTGACTCGTACGGCGCCGCTGTGTACAACGACGCGCCGGCGCTGTACTACCGCGTCGACGAGACGTCCGGGACGGTTGCTGCCGACCGGTCCGGCAACGGAGCTAACGGCACGTACTACGGCGGTGTGACGCAAGGGGCGAGCAGCCCGGTGTCGGGTGCGACGGGCACGGCAGCAGTGTTCAACGGTGTCGACGGCACGGTGTCCAGCAACGACCTCGCCTACAACCCGACCGTTTACTCCGAGGAGCTGTGGTTCAAGACCACGTCCACGGCCGGCGGCAAGCTGATCGGTTTCGGTGACGCCCAGAGTGGCAACAGCGGCAGCTACGATCGGCACGTCTACATGCTCTCCTCCGGCCAGCTCGTCTTCGGCACTTACACCGGTCAGCTGAACCTCGCGACGTCGCCCAAGAGTTACAACGACGGCTCGTGGCACTATGTGGTCGCAACCCAGGGTCCTGACGGTATGACCCTTTACGTCGACGGGGTAGCCGTGGCTTCCAACCCGCAGACGCAGGCGCAGGCCTTCAATGGCTACTGGCGCATCGGTGGCGACAATCTCAACGGTTGGAACGCCAACGGCGCGTTCTTCGCCGGCACGATAGACGAGGCTGCCGTCTACTACAGCGAGCTGACTTCCGCTCAGGTGGCGGCACACTACCGCGCGTCCGGGGCAGCCGTCGCCACGAACCACGCGCCGACCGCGTCATTCACGTCGACGCCGACGAACCTGTCGGTGGCCTTCGACGGGTCGGGGTCCAGTGATCCCGACGGTGACGCGTTGACCTACGCGTGGACGTTCGGCGACGGCACTACGGGCACCGGCGTAACGCCGTCGCACACCTATGCGGCAGCGGGTACGTATTCCGTGCAGTTGACGGTGTCCGACCCGGGTGGTCTGACTGGCACGAAGACGGCGTCGGTCACGGTGAGCAAGGCGAACCAGGCGCCGGTGGCGTCCTTCACCTCGACGCCGACGAACCTGTCGGTGGCCTTCGACGGGTCTGGGTCGAGTGATCCGGACGGCGACACCTTGACCTATGCGTGGACGTTCGGTGACGGGTCCACGGGCACGGGGGTGTCACCGTCGCACACCTACGCAGCAGCGGGCACGTACTCGGTGCAGTTGACGGTGTCCGATCCCAGTGGCCTCACCAACGTCAAGACGGCGTCGGTCACCGTAAGCCCGGCCGCTCCGACCGTGTTCGCCTCCGACTCCTTCACCCGGACCGGGACCTGGGGCTCTGCCGATGTCGGCGGCGCCTGGACGCTGTCCGGCGGAGCGAGTTCGTTCACGACGGATGGCAGCCGCGGCAACGTCAAGCTTGCGGCCGCGTCAGCCGGCCCGCTCGCGCTGCTCAACGGTGTATCGGCCACCAACGTCGACCAGACCGTCGACGTCAGCGTGGACAAGGACGGCTCCGGTAACGGCACGTTGGCGATGCTGCTGGCGCGGCGCTCGGGTGCCGGCGACTACCGCCTCAAGCTGAAGTTCCTGCCCAGCGGTGTCCTGCATCTCGCGTGGTCGAAGGTGGTTGCCGGCAAGGAGACCGTCGGCTCCGAGGTGACGATCAAGAACGTGACCTACGCGCCGGGCGACGTGTTCCGGATGCGCTTCCTGGTGTCCGGTAACGGCACCACCACGACGGTGTCGGGCAAGGCCTGGAAGGTCGGCACGACCGAGCCGACCGCGTGGCAGACCACCGGCACCGACACCGAGGCCACCCTGCAGGGCGCCGGCGCGGTCGGGCTTTACACCTCGCTGGGATCCACGGCCTCGAACAGCCCGGTGACCGTGTCCTACGACAACTACACGGTCAAACCGGCCTGACGCTATGCGGGGACGGTCGGGAGAGCCGACCGTCCCCGCAGTCGTTGACGGCAGCGCCGACAAACGGGAGACAGCGTGCAGGCAGCGACCGTGGTCGTCGTCAATTACGGCTCGCACCAGCTCATCGACCGTAATCTGCCCGAACTCGGTGAGACGGCGGACGTCATCGTCGTCGACAACCCGACCGGAGCGAACGAGCGACAGGCGATCCGCGAGCTGTGCCGGCGTCGGCGGTGGGCGTTGATCGAGATGCCGCGCAATGTGGGGTTCGGCGCCGCGGTCAACGTGGCGGTGCGTCAAGCCCCCGATGACGTCGACGCCGTCGTCGTCCTCAACCCTGATTGCGCGCTCGATGTCGCGGTCGTGTGTGAGCTCATCGCTGCCAGCAGGTGTGACCCGGACGCGCTGGTGACCCCGACGCTGGCGAACACCTCCGGCCACGTCGACTACGCCGGCTCGACGATGTCGCTGCGCACAGGTGAGATCAGGGGTGCCGCGTCGACCAGGCCGTACCGCACAATGCCTCGAATGCTGACGAGCGAATACGCCCCTGCTCGCGCGGACTGGGTGCCCGGCACCTGTCTGGCCCTGTCCCGAGATCTGTTCGAGCGCCTCGGTGGCTTCGACGAGGCATATTTCCTGTACTGGGAGGACGTCGACCTCAGTTACCGCTGCGTTGCGGCGGGCGGCCGGCTCGTCGTCCGACATGACCTGGTGGCCGTCCACGACAGCGGGGGCACGCAGGGCCCGCAATCCGGCCGGGCCAAATCGCCGACGTACTACCGCTACAACTGCCGCAACCGGCTGCTGTTCGCCGCCCGGCACCTCGACCGTCGCTCGCGCCTGGCCTGGGCGCTGCTCACACCCGCGGTCGGGTGGGAGATCCTGCTGCGTGGTGGTCGCCGGCAGCTGCTCCGGTCGTGGCGTCCGTGGTGGGCGGCCCTGCGGGGCAGCCTCGAAGGATTGCTCCTGTTGCTGGCCCGACGCGGCACGGTCACTCCCGCTCCGGCGATCCAACCCCCCGCGTGCCGATGACCACTACTTACACCGTCGCTGTCATTACCTACCGCAGGCCGGTCGATCTGGCCCGGCTGCTGCCCGGCCTGCGCGAGCAGGTCGCCGAGCTCAACGCGCGGTCCGAGCCGTCCTACGACGGGCGGATCCTGGTGGTCGACAACGACCCGGCGGGCAGCGGGTCGCCGGTCGTCGCGGCCTACGACGACGTTGCCTACGTGCGCGAGCCCGAGCCGGGCATCGCCGCGGCCCGCAACCGCAGCATCGCCGAGACAGGCGAGCGCGATCTACTGGTATTCATCGACGACGACGAGGTCCCGCGCGCCGGCTGGCTGGCGGCACTACTCGACATGCACCATCGAACGCACGCCGAGGCGGTCACCGGATCCGTCGTGTCGACCTTCGACGCGCCAGTCAACGAGTGGATCACCGCGGGTGAGTTCTTCACCCGTCGGCACCGGCAGGGCCTTGCGGCCGGCACCGAGCTGGCAGTCGCGGCGTCGAACAACCTCCTGCTCGACCGGCGGGCACTGGATCGGTTCGGCATTCGCTTCGATGCGGATTTCGGCCTCAGCGGGGGATCGGACACCTTGTTCAGTCGCGAACTGGTGTCTCGCGGAGGCCGCATCGTGTGGTGTCCCGACGCGTGCGTAGTCGAGCACGTCCCGGCGGCCCGGCTGAGCCGCAGGTGGCTGCTGACCCGCGCCCTGAGCTACGGCACGACGGACTGCCGGGTCGCGATCCGACTGGCCGACGGTCGCGGGCCGCGGCTGCAGGCCAGGGCGCGATGTGTCGGGCGGGGCATACCCAGGGTGCTCGTCGGCGCGGTGCGTCAGGCGTACGGCCGCCTTACCGGCTCGCCGCGGCACCAGGCCCTCGGGGCGCAGACGCTGTGGCGGGGCAGTGGCCTCGTGCTGGGTTCGTTCGGCTACAGCTACCAGCGGTACCGCCGGTAGCTGAATCAGCCGCTGCGGCTCGACACCGCGTCCTGATACCAACCGTGGACGAGGCCAGGCAGCCGGCCCCGGCTCCAACGGTCGTAGGGCGCGACCGGAGTCCCCGCGGCCCGAACCGCCGCCGCTGCGAGGTCGGGGACCGACGATCCGCCCATCGCGACGACGTGCGCGTTCGGTCCAGCGAGCAGAGCCGGTCCGCCGTGGTCGAAGCACACGACCGGGCAGCCCATCGCGGACGCCTCTGCCGCTGCCCACCCCGCCGAGTCGTGCAGGGACGGGAACAGCAGGACGTCGGCGTGCGCGAGCGCCTCGAGCACCTCCGCCCGGGCGGTGTGCCCGTGGAAGACCACCCGGTCGGCGACGCCGAGCCGCTCGGCAAGCTGTCGCATCCGGGCGTCCTCGGGCCCGCTGCCGTACACGTCAAGCGTCCACTCGCGAAGGGGCGGCTCGGCGAGGGCACTGATGGCGAGGCCGGCGCCCTTCCAGGCCACGAGGCGGGCGACGAAGATCGCCCGACCGGCGCTCGAGCCCGGTTGCCGACGACTCGAGGGCATCGGTCCCAGGGCAGCGTTCGGTTCGACGACGACCTTACGGGCTGCGCGGAACCGGTGGGCAACCTCGGCGTTCTGGGTGATCACGACCTCGGCCCGCGCGGCGGCCGGGTCGCCCCAGAGGCGGCGGCAGATGCGGGTGAAGACCGACCGTCCGGTCTCGCCGATGAAGCCGCGCACCCCGACCCAGCGCGCCATGCGCACCGGCAAGTAGGTGGCGCCTCCGACCGGACCCCAGACCAGTGGTACGCCCGCCAGCCGCGCAGCCCCGCAGGGCAGCCAGTCGGCGGCGAACGTGACGTGGTGGACGACGTCGAAACCCACCTGCGCGTGCAGCTGGCGCGCGGTGCGGGTCAATCGGCGCTGCCACAGCGCGTAGTACCAGTACACGTCGAACCCGCGCCGTTTCCAGGCCGTGACGCGGGGCGACAGGTCGAGGTAGGTGACGGTGAGTCGCTCCGCCAGCGCGGGATCGGCCGACAGCGCAGCGTCGACGGCGGCCCGGAAACGTTGGCGGGTCACGAGCCAGACACGATGGTGGCGTGCCGCGGCGCAGACAACGGCCCAGCCGGCGCTCGCCTCGGACTCGTCCCCCGGCCCGCACGCGTACGCAGAGATCAGTACGGCGAGCCCGTCGCGTTTCGGGCGTCGTGGATTGGTGCCCCCGGCCGCCGCCGGTGGGCCGGTCACTGCGCACGCGGCGCCGGCGAACCGGCCCGCCGTCGCAGCCGGGCGCTGCCGGCCCGCACCGAGTCGGCTGCGTCGCGGTAGGCCGCGGCGTGTTCGAGCGCAGCGTCGGCCCATTCGCGACCCGAGAGGTCGGGGGAGCCGCCCGTCGAGGCCGCCGTCGTGGTGAGCGCCCGTTCGAGGGCGGCCGAGTCGACGGGGGCTTCGAAACGCAGCACCCAGTCGGCACCGACCTCGTCGGCGAGTGACCTGGTGACCTCGTTGTCGGGCACCAGGACGGCGCGACCGATCGACAGCGCAAGTAGCGCAGCGCCGGAATTGTGCATAGCCCGGTAGGGCAGAACGACCAGCTGGCTGGCGGCGATCTCTGCGACGAGTTCGGAATCGGGCACGAACTCCGTCCGGGCCGTGATGCGCCGGTCCGCGGCCACCGCAGCGGTCACCAGGGTCGCGGAGTCGTGGTCGACGACCCGGCCTGCGATGTGCAGGGTGACGGTCGGGTCGGTGAGCCCACGGAAGGCATCGACCAGCGCGTCCAGGCCTTTGAAGCTACGGATGATGCCGAAGAACAGGATGCGTCCCGGGACGGGCTGCGGCCGCTCCGATGCCAGGCCGGGAACCCAGTCCCGGTAGTGACCGTGCAGGACGGTGCGGGTGGGCGTCGCAGGCGGCATCGGCGTGTGTGGGTTGAGCCGGATGGCGACGGCGGTCCGCCTCGCGAGCACGGTGGTGGCCAACCGTTCGCCCGCCGAGGGCCGCTCGTGTGGCTCCACGTTGTGCAAGGTGCGCACGATTGCCTGGCGCCGCAGACCGGTGCTGATCATCAGCGCAAGGAACAGCAGCAGTCGCGCGAGCGCAGTGAACCGGTTGCGCCCACGCAGCAACCGTTCGGGCCAATGCACGTGTAGCACGTCGTAGCTGCCGCCGAGGGCCCGTCGCCAGCTGAACAGCTCGGTGTCGACGTACGGCGTCAGGCACGTCACCAGCTGCTTGTTGTAGGGGTTGGTCGTGGCCTCCAGCCGGGGGAACGACAGTAGCACCGACAGCCGGGGGCCTGAGGTGTCCGACACACCCGTCGGGGCGCGGCCCGCGCCGGACGGACTGCCGGAACTCACGCCGGTTTCGTCCCTTCCACGACCAGCGCCGTCGCCTCCTCGGCAGGGTGCATCCGGACCTCCAGACCGGCGAGCGGCGCATGTGCGCTCTCGCCGGGACGGACACGAGTGACCACGAACCCGGCCTGCTCCATCTCGGTGGACAGCGCGGCGTAGTCGTAGATGAAACCGAGGTAGTGCTGTGCGCCGACGTAGACCTGACGCAACAGCTCCACCGGGTGCACGAAGTCGCGGCCGCGCTCGCGGTTGCGCTCCATGCCCAGCCGGGCCAGCTCCCCGTTCTCGAGATACTGCCGCGCGACGGCCTCGACGTCCGGGGTGGCGAGGCGGAAGACACCACCCGGAGCCAGCGCTGTGAACGCATGCCGGAACACCTCGCGGCCCTGCGCGAGGGTCACGTGCTCGATGACGTTGTCGGCGTAGATGTAGCCGACACTGCCTGCCGGTACCGGCCAGGCCGAGGTCGCATCGAGGTACAGCCGGCCCTGCCAGACAACGTCGGTGTTCACCCAGCCGGGGACGGCCTTGCGGCCGGCACCGATGTTGACCTTCACCTCGCCGGCATCCCGGGCCGCCGCGAACTCCTGCTGGAAGCGTCGCTCGCGGGCCGGTCGCGTCACTCGCTCGATGGCGGGGTGCGCGAATCGGGAGAGCTGGGAACGGGCGGTCATCTGACCTCTTTCTGCAGGTGCGGCATGCCTCGGCGGGCCGAAACTAACGCATCGGATGCGGGTCTCACGGGTGCACGACTTCGCGCGGGTCGGGGCGGGCCTCGGGCTCGCGACCCTCCCGGGTGCCGCCCATCAGCCAGGCGTCGGCGGCGAGCCTGCCGTCGGTACCCGGCAGATCGTCGAGCACATCCTTCGCCGGTCGTTGCGCCTGCAGCGCGGCGATCACCGCGCGGGCGATCGCATCGGTATCGGAGTCCGTGGCCACGACGACGTGCCCGTGTGCGCGCAGCCAATCAGCCAGACCGGTCTGGTCGGTGGTCACGACGGTGCAGCCGTGGGCCAATCCCTCGACGATCGGCAGGCCCACCTGCTCGCGCCAGATCGGGGTGGGCTGCGACAGCAGCACCACGACACCGGCTCGCCGAAGCTCGCGGTGGATCTGCGGGCGAGGAGGGTCGATGAGCACGTCGATGCCCGGGTCGGCCGCTGCCGCGTCTCGAACCGCCTGCTCGAGCGGACCCTTACCGACCACCGACAGGCTGGTGCCAGCGCCGCTCGCCCGCACGGCGGGCCACGCCCCTAGTAGCCGGTCGATGCCCTTGCGCTCGGTGAGTCTGCCGACGAACAGCACTCGTCCCGGTTCGCGGTTGTTGTTGTCGTCGTCGCATTCGCAGGCGGCCGGCAGGGCCGGGATGACCACCCGCACGGCGGGTAGGGCGCCCGGGGGGAACGAGGCGTCGTACAGTTCCGCCGCAGCCGGCGTGCCGAAGGCAATGCGGTCGAGGCGGGCAGCGATCCAGCGCGTCATTGCGATCTTGGCCCGGCTCGCCACCTTCGACCGTAGCGCCCGGGCCCCAGAGACGCTCGGGTCGGCTGCCACGTAGGGGTAGCGGTTCTCGATCGCGTAGCAGCCGACGACTAGCGGCCTGCGCCGGACGGCGGCCACGGCACGGGCCGTCGCGATTGACACGCAGGTATCGGCCAGGCCGAAAGGCATCAGGGGTTCGTTGACCTCGAGGACTTCCAGGTCCGAACGCAGCACAGTGCCGAGCCGGGACGGCAGCGACCCGCCGATGAGGTCGAGCCCCGCGGCCAGCTGTGGGTCGAAGTCATATTTGCGATTGGCATAGAGGATCGTCGCCGGCAATTGCTGATGTGCTCGTTCGAGGTGCGCGGTGCGGACGTTGTGATAGATCCGCCCACGTCGGTGGGCAGCCCTACGCACGAGCGCGCCTAAGGTCTCGCCGCACGTACCACCAGTTGGCGACGACCTGGCAGCAGAACACACCGACCGCGGACCCGATGACCGGGCCTACCGCGCCCCACCGTTCGGCCAACACCCATGACAGACCAAGGTTGACGGGCAGCAGCAACACGATCATCAGGGCCTGGAAGCGCAGACCGCGGGCGTCGGTCATGTACATGCCGAGTGGGTACTTGAGGGCTTGGAACACCATGAACACCGAGAAGGTGATGACAAGCGGCAGGTCCAGGTGTACTGCTCCGCCAGAGGCGGTTTTCGCCAGCCAGGGTGACGCGAGCGCAAGACACAGGCAGATGACGGCGGCCGCGCCGCCGAAGGCCAGCGACATCCGGGCGGGTGACGGAGCGTAGGAGTCCTTGCGGGCTCGCGCGCGCGCGAAGATCGGCCAGAGGGCGACACCGGCCGAGCTGACGACAGCCCAGACCGGGGTGAAGATCTGCGAGGCGAGGTTGTACCGGGCGAGGTTCGGCAGGTCGGACACATGGCTGAGCACGAGCCGGTCGGTCTGCATTGCGATGGGCAGGGCCACCATCTGCACAACGACCGGCCAAGCGGTACTGAAGACCGTGGCCCCGCGCACCGTTCGCACCCGCGGGGCGTCGCGGATCGCGCGACCGACCAGCGGGTGCACTCGCCGGCTGGCCACCACCGCCGCCACCCCCGAGATGGCGAAGGTGGTGAGGTAGGCGACCACAGCGACGTAACCGCCGAGCGGCGCGTCGACGGCAATGATCACGACAACCGACAGCAGCACGACCGGCGTCTGCAGGCCGAGCAGCAGCACCGCTACGTGGTTCTTCCCGAGCCCGCGCAGGATCTGCTGCCCGAAGCCGACCAGCAGGGTCAGCGCGAAGGCCACAACGCACAGGCCCGCCGCCCGTGAGCCCGACCCCGGGAGCAAGCCTGCACCGAGCAGGCTCGGCCACGCGTTGCTGGCGGTGAAGAGCCAGGCCGCCAGCAGCAGCACCACGCACGAGCACGCCAGCACCCGCAGCCCGGTCGTGAGGATGCGCCTGACCGCCGGGTCGTGTGCGGGGTCGTCGGACTGCCCGATCCCGTTGATCACCGAGGCGGTGATGCCGAGGTCGGCGAACGGGACGAGCCCGGCCAGCCCCACGAGCAGCCCGTACTGCGCGAAGGCACCTTCGCCGAAGTGTTCGATGATGAGCCGGGTGTTGATGATGCCCAGGATCGCGCTGACCGGCAGGATGAGGACACGCGCGCCGGCGCTGCGGCCGATGCTCAGCCACGTCTGCCGACTAGAACCGGCCGTGGCCACCGACTCGACGCCGCTGACCTGGGCAGTCATCGTCGCGCCGCCGCGCGCCGGACACCGGCGCCGGGGGAGACCGGCGCAGGAGGACGTGCGGGTCGACGATCGCGCGCCGCCAGCGCGAGTCCTACGGCCACAATCAGGGTCGGCGCAGAGGAGTAGATGGGGCTGAACAGGACGTTCCATAGGGTCCAGACCGACACGAAGAGCAACACCGGGTTCGGTGCCCCGGACTTGATCGTGAACGCGAGGGCGCGGACGATGTGGAAGACGAACAGGGCGAGCAGCAGCACCCCGGCCACTCCCCACCCCGCCCACAGGTCACCCAGCAGCGAATGCAGCTCGATGTGGCCGCCGAACATGAACTTCTCGACGTAGCCGTTGTTCGGGTTGTAGTTGATGCTCGACAGCCCCCGCTTGGCCACCAGCACATCGTTGTCCGTCGGAACCACGCCGACGCCGAAGCCGAGCGGCCGATGGCGCATCAGGGAAAGGGTCGCCTGCAACTCCGGGCGACCGCCGAGGATCACCGACCCGGACTGATCGATCTGTTCGATCGTGCGGGCCTGCGCGTTGGCACCGAGGTAGCCCGACACCAGCAGCCTCGTGCCCAGCCAGTAAGTAGCCGCCGACAGGCCGACCAGCATCGAGATGGTCAGGGCGATCGACCCGCGGCGCGACATCGCATCGGGACGGGCCTGCCAGGCAGCGAGGATGGCGCAGATGAGGAAGGTTGCGCTGTAGGAGCGTGAGTCCGACACGGCGGACACCAGCGTCAGCAGCAGCAGCACCGCCACACCGCGTGCGGCCGCCCGGCGCGGGCGCAGGTCAGCATCGTGAGCGGCCACGGCAAGCAGCGTGATGGCCAGCGGGATGGCCCACGTGTTCTTCCACGGATTCTGTGCACCGGCTCCGAACAGCGCACCGTGCGCGAGCATGCCCGCCCCGAACGCCGCGCCGACGGTGGCGATCGGCACAACGGTGCGCGCCCACAACACCACGCCGGCACCTGCCAGGATGCCCATGAGCAGCGCCGTGGACTCGAACTGCTTGTTCAGGCTCACCGCATGATCGGCGGCCGCCAGCTGTTGCAGCGCAAAGCCCGAGACCAGGGTCAGGGCGCCCAGCGTCATGAGGCCCACCGCGCCACGGAAGCGCCGGAGCAACATCACCCACAACGGGGTGCACAACAGGGCGAGAGCGTAGCCGCTCGTGATCCCCGAATGCAGTGATTGGCGCAGGCCCAGTAGGAACAACAAGACCAGCACGATTGCGCGCTCCGCGGTCTCGAACCCGTCGCCGTGTGGCAGTTGACGGCCCTGCCCGGGCTTCCGGGGCGTCGAGGTGCCACGTCGAGGCGCCGCCGTTACCGGCGCTGCGACCATGGCGCATCCCCTCTGACGCGTGTGCACGCTCGGGCGTGCGCAGTGTGTTCGAGCTTTTCGTACCGTACGCTTGTCATAATATTCGTGTTAGGTTCAGAATAGTAGTGGACGGGCACGGCGCCGAAATACGATCCGCGGCCATCGGTCGCACGTAGTGCGAGAACCTGTCGCTTGATCGGATCAGGAGGTCCGTGCACGTGGAGTTCACCCGGTTCGTCCGCGCGATCCGCAAGAGCTGGTGGATCATCGCGCTGCTGATGATCGCTTTCGGCGGCGGTGCGCTCGCCTACAGCAACGGTCAGGCGCCGGTCTACGCCAGCCACCTCAAGTTCTACGTCGGTTCGCCATCGATCGACGACTCGAGTGCCAACTCGACGAACCAGTTCGCCGAGGATCGGGCCACCTCCTACGCCGGCCTGGTGTCAAGCGACAGGCTGGCCGAGCGCATCGCCGGCCAGCCCGGTCTGCCGTCTTCCGCCGGAGCGATCAGCGCAGCCATCTCGGCCAGCGCCCAGCTGAACACGGTCTTCATCGACGTCACCGTCCAGGACACGTCGCGAAGACGTGCCTTCGCGATCGCCAGCGCGGTCGGCAGGTCCTTCCCCGGTCTGGTCGACGAGCTCGACAACACCCAAACCGGGACCACCGGAGCCACCGTCAAGCTCACCGTCGTCTCGGGCCCGTCGTCCTCGGGCGTGCCGGTCGCGCCGCGCACCCACCTCAACGTGGCGCTCGGGATCGCGCTCGGACTGCTACTCGGGTTGGTGATCGCCGCTGCGCGTGAAGTGCTCGACAACTCGGTGCGCTCGCCGGAAGACCTGGCTGCCCTCACCGGGGGGCCGGTTCTGGGCGTCATCGGCCACGAGCGCTCCATCTCCGCCCACCCGCTCATCATCGGCGAGATGTCGGCCAGCCCGCGCGCCGAAGCGGTCCGTCGGATCCGGACGAACCTGCGCTTCATGGCCGCCGCATCACCGACCCGCGTCGTGGTGATCACCTCCTCGGTCGAGGGCGAGGGCAAGTCCACGATCTCGGTGAACCTCGCACTGTCGATCGCCGAGTCGGGACGGTCGGTGTTGCTGATCGAGGGCGACCTGCGTCGCCCCGGCGTGAGCCGGCTGATGAACATCGAGGGCAGCATCGGTCTCACGAACGTCCTGGTGGGCCAGACGGCCATCGACGACGTGCTGCAGCCGTGGGGTTCGACCGGGCTGACGGTGTTGCCGAGCGGCACCCTCCCGCCGAATCCCGCCGAGTTGCTGGGCAGCCCGCGCATGCGCGAGCTGCTGACCACGCTGAGCGCCCGCTTCGACGTCGTGCTCATCGACTCACCGCCCCTGCTTCCGGTCACCGACCCGGCGCTGCTCGCTGCCGGCGCCGACGGCGCCATCGTCGTCTTCCGGCACGGCCGGACGCGGCGGTCGCAATTGGTCAACGCCTTGGAGCAGCTCGAGTCGGTTGACGCACGCGTGATCGGGACGGTGCTGAACATGCGTCCGACCTCGCGCAGCGATCGCCGCGGGTACGGGCACTACTACGGCGCCGAGCCGTCGAAGCGCTGGTGGTCGCTGGGGTTGCTGGGATTGCTGCGTCGTCATCGCCCGAGCGCTCCCGCCGTGTCGATCGAAGCCTTCGAGCAGGCAGTCACGGCCGAACGCTTTGCAACTGCGGCTGTCGTCGATGCGCCGGTCGCCGCCGAAGAGGTCCACGCCCCCGCTGAGCAGTTCGATCCGCGGCTGCCCGACGAGCCGATGCTCGACCGCGCCCAGCACGAGGTGGCAGCGCTGCGCCGTTCCGGTCGAAGTCGAGGTCGACGACGGCTGCGCCTGCCGGACGCCGGCGAACCGGTCACGGTGACCGAGCCCGTGGTCGTCAACGGCGCCGTGCCGGAAGACGGGGATTTTAGGACCGACGGCGTCAGCACAGTCGAACCCGACGCCGACAAGTCCGTTGGTGAGGTGTTTGACGCCGTGCCCGCTGACGACAACGCGGCACCGGACGTCGATGCCGTGCTGGAGCCCGACGCCATTCCTGACGGCACTCGGGCGCCCATCAACACGCAGGTGGCCCGCGACAAGAGCCGGGTCGCGCGCGAGAACGGGTCGACCCACCGCACCCGAACCCGCCACAATCGCGCGTCCCGAGAGGTACGTGCCGCCCGGCACGACGACCTCGACTCAGACGACGGCGGCTATGCCGACCTGGACGGGCTGCTGGAAACCGGGAAGTCGGCTCACCGCGCGTGATTCGCCGCTACGCGCATGGGTACGAGTGGCGCACTCAGTGCGGTTACGGCGCCCCGGATCTGGCCAGCGCAGGCGGGCAGCTTGCGCCGTAGGTGACGCACCGGGTCGACGATATCGTCGGCCCCGGCCTGCGGCGGCTGGGTATGCGTGCGCGCCTGGTTCACCGCCTCGATGAGTGCGTGTCCGGACGCGACGGACTCGTTCGGCAGCTGCGCGGCCAGCCGAGCAAAGCTCAGCAGGGCGAAGGTGTGGTGCAGCGCGCGCGGCCACATCTGCACGACGACCTGGCGGTGTGCTTCCTCGGCGGTCAGCACGAGGTCGGCCTGCTCGACCAATTGCGCCGTCAGCCGGCGACTACGCCAGGAGCCTGCGTCGCCGCTCGGGACACCCACCAGGGCGGCCACTCTGCTGTCCAGCTCTTCACCCTCGCGGGCCTGAGTTCCAGCCGACCCGATCACCCAGTCCGCTCGGGCGGCCAGCTCGGCGCGCAGCAGGTGCTCGGCAACCGGCGAGCGGTACCGGTTCGCGGTGCAGACAAGCAGAACGGTGAACGGCGTCCGTGCGCCGGTAGCGTGCAACGGTGCCTCCCCCAGTGCCCCTCGACGATACCGTTCGCGGCGCCCGCATCACCTGCCGTTTGTTTAAGTCGTCGTTTACATAGCAAGGACACTGGGCATAGGATCTGTGTAAAATTGGTCAACTCCGGCGGGGGAGTGAGCGAGCAGTGCCGTGCCCCGTCGGTTCTTCGTTTCGCGAGCCGCTGTCACCCACGCCACCGGCCTTGCGGTCGTTGCGGTCGGGTGTCTCGTCATCGGTGTCGATGCGACGGCTGCCGGAGCTGTCACTCGAACGCCGACCAGCCCCGCACCGACCAGCACGACGTCGGCCTCACGCTCGGCTGGCTCGGTCGTCGTTGGCACTGCTCGCTACCCGGTTCCCAGCCGCGCCATCGTTGTGTCCCCCACGGGTGCGGATACCTCCGACGGGTCGTTGGCTCACCCGTTGCGCACCGTCAAGGCGGCTTTGAGTCGCGCCACGGCGGGCTCCACCATTGTTTTGCGGAAGGGCATCTACCACCAGAGCGTGAACGTCGCGCGTTCCGCGTCGGTCACTATCCAGGCCTACCCGGGTGAAGCGGTGTGGTTCGACGGCAGCTCGGCCGCGACGCAGTGGACCCGTGCCGGCGGCTCGTGGGCGACGCCGTTCCACGCGCACTTCGATCACTCGGCCAGTTTCACGTCGGGCTCAGATGCAGGTGGGTTCGTCAACCCCGCCTTCCCCATGGCCGCCCACCCCGAGCAGGTGTTCGTCGACGGGGTGTCGCAGCGCCAGGTCGCCGATGGCGCCACGCCGCTGCCGGGCCAGTTCTCGGTCGACCCCTCGGCGGGTCGGCTCCTGGTCGGCTCGAATCCTGCCGACCACGCCGTACGGGTCAGCGACCTGACACAGGCTTTCGTGGTTTCCGGTCGCGTCACGCTGCGCGGCTTCGGGGTGCGCAACTATGCAACATCACTGCCGCAGATCGGCACGGTGTACCTGGGCGGGCACGTCGGTGGGGACCGCCTGGAGAACCTGGTCATTACCCAGAACGCCACGCAGGGCCTGTCGGTGGGAGCGAGCAACACCACCGTCACGCACGTGACGGCCTCCGACAACGGGATGACGGGTATCCACTCGAACCACGCCCGGAACCTGGTCATCCAGAACAGCCTCATCACCGGCAACAACCGCGAGCACTTCAACGACGCGCCCGCCGCCGCCGGCATGAAGATCACGAACGGCGACGGGATCATAGTGCGCAACAACGTCGTTTCCGCGAACGTGTCGGTCAACGGCATCTGGACGGACGTCTCCACACGCAACTTCGACATCGTCGGCAACACGGTGCGCGCCAGCGGCGGCCGGTTCGGCATCATTACCGAACTGTCCGACTCCGGCATCGTCGCCGGCAATGTCGTCGCCGGGGCCCAGTACGGCTACACCGCGTTCGACACCGGCCACGTCAAGGTCTTCAACAACACCTTCTCCGACAACCGGGTCTGGGACGTGGGCCTCACCCAGGACGCACGGCGCAACTCCGATCCGGTCACTCGTTCGGCGGTCCCGTGGTTGGTGCGCAACATCCAGGTGACGAACAACGTCTTCGGCGTCAACCCGATGTTCCAGTTCTACGCACTGGACAAGGCGACCCATCGTCCCGCCTCGCAGATGAGGATCGTCGTCAACGGCAACTTCTTCCGAGCCGGCCGGGCCGTCATGGTGGGGTGGGGCGGCGGGGACAACGTCACCGTGACGCGCTTTCGCACGCCGCAGAGTCTCGACAGCGCCCTGCGGGTCTCTTGGCGAAATGTGCTCCAGCAGACGGCCCCTGCCGACGCGCGCACGACGTCCATGGCGGTCCCGCTGCCGGCTGACGTCGCGGCTGCGATCGGCCGGACGACCGGAACGCGGCAGTTCGGAGCATCCTGATTCCGCGCCTTGTTGGTATAGTGTGAAGTGGCCGGCGTCGAGCCGGTCGGGTCGCAGACGGGTCGAGAAGATCCGTTGTCATGGGGGGTCGACCTGAATGGCTAACTCGGTAGTCGGTTACGTACCGGGCGTCTTCGACATGTTTCATGTCGGGCACCTGAATATCCTGCGCAACGCTCGGCTGGCCTGCGATCACCTCATTGCCGGGGTAGTCAGCGACGAGCGCGCGACCCTGACCAAAGGCAAGCAGCCGATCGTCGCCCTGCCCGAACGACTCGAGATCGTGCGGGCCATCCGCTTCGTCGATGATGCAGTCGTCGAGGACGTCGACGAGAAGCTGACCATGTGGGAGCGTCTGCGCTTCGACGTCATCGTCAAGGGCGATGACTGGCGCGGCACTGCGAAGGGCGACAAGCTCGAGCGCGACTTCGCCTCGGTAGGGGTCACCGTCGTCTACCTGCCGTACACAGTGCACACGTCCAGCACGCTGCTTCGGCAGGTCCTGCACTCCCGCGTGACAGCTCAGTAGTACACCCAAAAATCTTAAACTCACACGGTATTAACAACGTGCGGGTGGGTACTACTCGGACAGCGATCGGACGCCAACGCGGAAGATCGCCCGTCGAGACGGTTCAGCCGATGAGCCGGTTTCGACACCACTTAATCAACCGGGCGGGGGGCCGACCGAAAGGCTTCCCCCATGCCATTCGCCACTCCAACCCAGCGTCGCCGGCCACTTCCGTTCCCCCCACAGCCCGCTGCCGAGCAGGCCGGGCGCCGAGGTGTCCGGCCGGCTCTTGCACTCGCCACCGGAGCCCTCGTCGCCACTGCCGCCAGTTCGCTGGTCGTGCTGGGGGCCGAGGCCGCCCACGCCGACACCTACGTCGCCGCCGGCGGCTACGTCGCGCAGGACACGTTCGGGCGGACCGTGTCCGCGGGCCTCGGCAGTGCCGGTATCGGCGGGCGCTACACGACATCGGGCAGCGCCGCCAAGCTGTTCGCGGTCGACGGCACCCACGCCGTCGTCGGGCCGGTGCCGACCGGCAACGCCGCCGCGGCGACGCTGCTCTCAGTGCGGGCCGTGGACGTGCTGAGCACCCTTGACTTCACCGTGCCGACCCCGGCGTCGACGGGCAGCGGCGAGTACGTCGACGTCGAGATGCGCCGCCAGGCCAATGGTGACACCTACCGGGCCCGGGTCCGCGTCGCGACCGATGGCCGGCTCATCATCGGGATCACCCGAGTCCGCAGCGGCGTCGAGACCCAGGTCGGCTCCCTCGTCGACACCGGCCTACGCGCAACCCCCGGGCAGGTCATCCGCCTGCAGGGCTCGGTGACCGGCTCCAGCCCGACGGTGGTGAATGCGCGGACCTGGATCGCGGGCACGACGACGCCCGGCTGGCAGACGACCTACACCGACAGCGGTTCGACGCGCATCGCCGACCCGGGCTCGGTCGGCGTGTGGACGTACACCTCGGGTGGCTCGGCCGCGACGACCGTGCAGCTCGACACCTACTCGGTGGTGACGCTCTCGGCCATCGGGACACCGCCGGCGGCTACGTCCAGCGCCCCGACCTCGAGCGCGCCGACCTCGAGCGCGCCGACTTCGAGCGCGCCGACTTCGAGCGCGCCGACCTCGAGCGCGCCGACCTCGAGCGCGCCGACCTCGAGCGCGCCGACCTCGAGCACGCCCACCACCAGCGCGCCGGCGCCGACTTCGAGCGCGCCGACTTCGAGCACGCCCACCACCAGCGCACCCGTTGCGCCAGTGGCCGTCGCGACGCGCGGCTCTGTGCCGGTCGGCTCGGCGGCGTACCCTGTGCCGGCGAACGCAATCTTCGTCTCGCCCACGGCGGGCGTGGATGCCAACGCCGGAACACTGGCCAGCCCGCTGCGCACCGTGCAGGCCGCGATTGCGCGGGCCGTCGCCGGCCAGACGATCGTGCTGCGCGGCGGCACCTACCACGAGTCGGTGACCGTGGCGCCGACCAAGAGCGTCACCATCCAGGCGTACCCGCACGAGGCCGTCTGGTTCGACGGCAGCGTCGCGGTGTCGAACTGGACCCGTTCGGGCTCGACCTGGGTGAGCAACGGCTGGACCGCTCAGTTCGACCACTCGGCGAGCTTCTCCAAGGGCTCCGACGCCGGCGGCTTCGTCAACTCGACCTACCCGATGGCCGCCTACCCGGATCAGCTGTTCGTGGACGGCGCACAGTTCGCGCAGGTCGCGTCGACGACCACTCCCGGGCCGGGCCAGTTCGCGGTCAACGACTCCACCGACCAGCTCATCCTGGGCTCGGACCCGACCGGTCACTCCGTTCGCGCCAGCGACCTCAGCCAGGCGTTCGTGGTGTCGGGACAGGTGACGGTGCGCGGCTTCGGTGTCCGCCGCTACGCCACCTCGTTGCCGCAGATCGGCACGGTCTACCTCGGCGGCAGCGTCGGCGGCGATGTCCTGCAGAACCTGGTGATCTCCGACAACGCGACGCAGGGCCTTTCGTTCAGCGCCTCCCGCACCCTCGTCGACCACGTCACCGCGTCAGCAAACGGCATGGTCGGCATCCACAGCAACAACTCCAGTGGTTCAGTGATCCAGAACAGCCTGATCTCGGGCAACAACACCCAGCACTTCAACTCGGCTCCCGCCGCTGCGGGAATCAAGGTGACGCGTGACGACGGTCTGGTCATCCGCAACAACGACGTTGTCGACAACCTGGGCGTCAACGGCATCTGGACCGACGTCAGCGTGTCCAACTTCGCAATCGTCGGCAACACGGTGGCCCGCAACAACGGGACCTACGGGATCATCACCGAACTGTCGGACACCGGCATCGTGGCCGGCAACGCGGTCTCGGACGCAACCCGCGGATACACGGCCTTCGACACCGGCAATGTCCGGGTGTTCAACAACGTGTTCTCGGGCAACAGCGTCTGGGATGTCGGGGTGTGGCAGGACGCTCGGCGCAACACCGGCAGCAACGCGACGACCATCCCGTGGATCAGCCGCAACATCAGCGTCTCGAACAACGTGTTCGCCTCATCGACCGGGATGTTCCAGTTCTACGCACTCGACAAGGCGACGAACACGCCGGCGAGCGGCATGAACCTGGTCGTCACCGGCAACGTCTTCGGGCTCTTCCCGAGCGGACCTCGCATGGTCGGCTGGGGCGGCTCGAACAACGTGCAGGTGACGTCCTACGCCTCGCCGGCGGCGCTCAATACCGGCGTGCAGGTGTCGTGGCGCAACATGCAGGTTCAGCTGCAGGCGCCGGCCATGGCGACACCGGCACTCACCGCAGCGGGCACCTTGATCGCCGTCCCGTTGCCGGCCGACATCGCGAGCCAGCTCGGCGTCGCGGCCGGTACTGCGCAGTTGGGTGCTTTCTGACCCGAGACCCGGGTGGCCTCTGATCAGCGTCAGAGGCCACCCATCTCGGCGAACCACCGCAGGCACCCGATGAGCAGAAAGCCGACATTGGCCACCAGCAGGATGCTGTAGACAATGCCGAAGGTGAGCTGGAGGGGCAGCAGGAGCATGGTCAGGCACAGCACCCCGTAGTCGTTGGGGAGCACGACGAGCGAGCGCAGCACCGGCGCTCGCTCGTCGGGCGTTAAGCTCGCGGTGGTCACGGCGGTGCCGCCCTGCTGGACCCGCGCGATCCGGCGCAACATGTCGGACAGGATCAGCGCGAAGAAGAACACGCATGACACGGCCGAGAAGGCCAGCGGGACGAGCAGGACGCTCGGGTGTCGCAGGTCGTAGAAGCGATACCACGACACTGCGACGGCAAGGTGGAAGGTCGAGATCTTCACCGCGTCCAGCACGTGGTCGAGCCATTCGCCGGCCGAAGAGCCCCCGCCCCGCAACCGGGCGACCTGCCCGTCGGCCGAGTCCAGGGCATACCCCAGTACGAGCAGGACGGTCACGACGACGGCCGTGACCAGTGCCGGATGCAGGCTCGCGAACAGCCCGATGGCCGTGAACGTGCACGCGGCGCTGAGCAGGCTGATCTGGTTCGGGGTGAGCTTGAGTGCGAACCCGAGTGCCGCGAGGTGACGCCCGAGCGGGCGGTTCACCCAGCGCGAGTACCCGCCCGCGCCCCTGTTGCTCTTGCCCGCCTTGGACAACCGGGCAACGATGCGCCGATGCTCGCCCAGACTGATCACCGGGAGGCGTCGCAGGCGGTGGAAATCCTGGTGGTCAGCGGCTTCACCAGCGGTTGGCGCAGCACCGTGAGCGAGGACTGCGGGACGGGTTCAGTCAACGTGACGGTCACCGTGCGGGACTGTTGCACCGGCAGTTCCAGGTCGATCGTGGTGGCCGGCAGGCCCTGCTCGACGCCGGAACTCGTTGCGACGGGGCGGCCGTCGACCTGCACCGAGGTCACCGTGGCTCCGGAGCTCGCGTAATAGGTCACAAGCAGCCGGTTGTCGCCGGGCTTCGCCGTCGCGGCCCGATCGTCGGCACGGAAGGTGACGTACGGCGGCAGGCCGGAGCTCGGCGCATCGTTGGTCAGGGTCATCGTGGCCACGGCGGTGCTGCCCGGCGTGCACTGCGCGCGTCGGTAGGTCATCGACCTGCGTAGGTAGAAGTCCAGCTTGCTGCCGGCCGCGTTCACGACGGTGAACCCGGTGAAGGCATCGGAATTGCGCAGGTCGGCTGCGTACCCGGCCTCGACCAGCCTTCGCTCGATGGCAGGGTCAGCGCTCCACAGGGCGAGCCGCCGTTCGCTGACGCCGCGGTGCAGCGCTGCCAGAAACCGCACGGGATGCGCGCCACCGCTCTTCACGAGCTTGGCTGCAACAGCGGCAGAGATCCTGTTGAGGTAAGCATTTCGGTCTGCGTCCTTCGCGTACTTCGAATACTGGTCCTTCTCGGTCAGACCCACCACCTCGTTGCCCGCCACGGTCGAGCCGTTCGGCAGCACCGCCGGCCCGGTGACGTCGAGCAGGTAACGCAGAGCGGTGGGATCGATGACGACGGCGCCGTCGATGGTCTGGCCGGTCTTCGCCCGCCACATGCCGGCCAAGATGCGTGCCGCGTCCGGAAAGTTCGGGCTGACGTCAGAGTTGACGAAGTAGTTCTCGGGGTCGTCCTGCCCGTAGCGGGCTGCGTACTCCGGTCCGAGGTCGATCCCGGAGCGGACTTTCCGAAAGTCTGAGTCGTTGCCGAAACGGGAGAACTTCACCTTGCCTCGATCGACGGTGAGGATGGCGTAGGCGCCCGGCAACCCGCCGAGGCCACGCGCTTCGGCCTCGTTCATGAAACCGACGAAGTACCGCTGGGGCGCCTTGTCGCCCAGCATCGGCAACACAGCGCCGGTGGCCCGCTCCGCCTGATCGAGCGCGGGGGTCAGTGATGTGAGCTGGTCGGACACCCGGTTGCGCGGGGTGGACACGAGCGGCAGCCAGGACCCGGGGGTGGCGCGCACCGCCCGTTGAGCGTCGTCGACCGCGCGGCCGGTGACGGCGAGCCGGGCCAGCGCTTGCCGCGCTGCGGCGAGATCGATGCCGCTGCTGGCCCGATGTCCGGACGTGAGGCGCCGCAGCGAGGTGACCAGCGGGGGCGCTGTCCGGGCGATCCGATTGGCCTGCCTCGCGATCACTCGCGAGGTGTGCAGCGGCGTACCGACCAACGGCAGATTGGCCCCTACCCACCAGGCAGGACCTGACGTGAGGTTGTGTGCGCTCGCCGATCGGTCTGCTATCCGCGACGACAGCTGTTGCACCTTCGCAAGGTCACCCGACGCCGCGGCCTTTTTCAGGTCACGCACGTCGTACTGCGCGGATTCGAGCCTCGAGCGGGCCACCAGGCCGGTGACGATGATCCAGATCAAGGCCAGGCCTACGAGTCCGACGATCGCCGCGAACAGGCCGAAGTACACCCTTTCGGCTCGCGTGCGCGCAGCCGGCTCGCCGTCGGGTGCGCTCAGGCGCAGTCCGCGATCCCGACGGCCGGTGCCAGGAATTCGCGGCGCCGACCGTCGGGGCACGTCAGGTCAGCCGTGGCGACGACGACGACGGCCGAGGCCGAGGAAGATCGCGCCGCCACCGATCAACGCAACTGCGATCGTGGTGGCAGCAAGCGTCTGGAAGCCGGTCGAGGACAGGCCCTGGTCGCGGTGGGTGTTCGTGTTGGCAACCGAGGACGAGGACGAGCTCGGGTTGCGGTGCTCGACCGTCGGCAGGATGCCCAGCGAGTTGGGGGCGGTCGTCGTCGTGATCGTGGACGGGCCGCTCGGCGGCACTGACGTGGACGGGCTGCTCGGCGGCACTGACGTGGACGGGCTGCTCGGCGGCACCGATGTCGACGGGCTGCTCGGCGGCACCGACGTGGACGGCGTGCTCGGCGGGTACGGATCCGCCCCGGCCGGCGCGCCGTGCCAGCTCAGCAGCAGCATGGCCATGAGCGCAACGCCCAAGGCGAACACCGCTGCGGTACGGCGTGACGTCAGCCTTGCGGCCGAAGAGATGGAATTGGACGTGCTGGAATTGGACGTCATGAACTTGGACATAGCGAGTCAGGCCCCCCGTTGTGATGCGCTATTTGCCATGTGAGGTTACCGTAATCTCAGCATCGGCGCCATGTGAAGTTACCCCGCCGGTACTTAGTCGGCTCGACGGGTCAGGAAGACCACGCCGAGTCCGCCTGCCAGGAGCAGCAGCGCGGCGATGATGACGATGATCCGCAGCGGCAGCGCGAGTCCGGACGGGTTTCGCACGTCGGCATTCGGTGCCGGGCTGGTCGTAGACCCCGTCCCCGGTCCGCTGGTTGTCGCACTCGTCGGCGTCGTGCTCGCGGGCGCCGTGCTGTCAGGCGTCGTGCTGTCAGGCGTCGTGGTGTCAGGCGTCGTGGTGTCAGGCGTCGTGGTGTCGGGCGGTCGAGTGGCGCCCGACGATGCCGCGGAGCCGGGTTCTGAGGTGCTGGCGCCCCCCGGTGGGGAATCGGAGCCGCTCGGCCCCGCGCTGTTGCTGTTTCCCGTCGGGCCGGCGCCGGTCCCGGGTGCCCCGGAACTCGAGGTCGGTGCGGTCGGTGCTGGGCTGCTGGTAGTCCCACCGGAGGGCGGTACCACCGAGCAGCTGCGATGCACGGATCGGGCCGTCACAAAGGACGACGGGCCGGTGTCGAGGACGTGCACGGGCGCGGTGAAAATGCCCTCGGAATTTGCGGAATAGGAACCCAGGTTCTGCGCCTGTGGATACAGCGTGACCGCCACCAGCTGGTTGACCTCGTAGCCGCTGCCGACGAGCACGTCGTCGTGCGCGCCGTTCTGCAACCAGGAGAGGTCGCACGGAGGGGTGGGCGGGTACGGCGCAGCAGCAGCCGGGAGCCCGAAGGATCCCGCGGCCGTGCACAGGAGCACGGTAGCCAAGGCGAGCCCGGTCACCCGGGTCCTACCGCTCGACGACCGGCGCCACGCAGCGCCAAGCAACATCGCGAATTCCCCCGATTTCGCGTCCCCCCACACCGGCGCCAGGATCGGCGCGGTCAAAAAGACGTTAGCTGAATCGAAGTGTTAACGCGAGGTAAGTAAGGGCGATTCAGGGTGATTTCGCCCATTGTGTCGTCGAGAATGATGCGCCGCCGGTAACGACGCGACGGTGATCGGCGCTGTCGGTGTCTTGCGTACGCTTGTGTGGTCCGGTCTCGGCCCAGACCGTTGTGGGGCTTGTTGTGGGGCAATCGATCGCTGCGAGCCTGCGGTGCACCGGCCCGGACACACCCCGGGCGGCTGTCGTCCGGGGACGCTCGTGCTGCGCTGAAAGGCATTCGTTCACGTGTCGTTGTCCGCCCTGCTCGATGCCGCTGCCGACGATCCGGCCCTGCACGCCGCCGCGACGTCTCTCGACGAGTCGCACCTGACACTGAGCGGACCCTTGGGGCTGCAGCCGCTGGCGATCGCCAGCACGGCGCGAGCCGGGCGGTTCGTCCTGGCAGTTACGAGTACCGCTCGCGAGGCCGAGGACCTGCTCGCCGCACTCACCTGCCTACTGCCGCCTGACACGGTCGCGCTGTACCCGGGCTGGGAGACGCTGCCGCACGAGCGGCTCTCGCCGCGCGCCGACACCGTCGGCCAGCGGCTGGCAGTGCTTCGGCGCCTCGCGCACCCATCCGACAGTGACGATCCCGCGACCGGGCCGCTGTCGGTTGTCGTTGCTCCTGTGCGGTCCGTCCTGCAGCCACAGGTGCCGCAGCTGGGCGATCTCGAACCGGTCGAGCTGATGCCCGGCGATGCGGGCCTCGAGCTCACCGATCTCGTCGGGCGCCTCGTCGGCGCCGGTTACGCCCGCAGCGAGCTGGTCGAGAAGCGCGGCGAGTTCGCCGTGCGCGGCGGCATCCTCGACGTCTTCCCGCCCACCGAGGAACACCCGCTGCGCGTCGAGTTCTGGGGCGACGAGGTCGAGGAGATCCGCTACTTCAAGGTCGCCGACCAGCGCTCCCTCGAGATCGCGGCGCACGGGTTGTGGGCACCGCCGTGCCGTGAGCTGTTGCTGACCCCCGACGTCCGCGAGCGCGCCGCGGCGCTGCTGGTCGAGCACCCTGAGCTCGGCGAGCTGCTCGACCCGATCAGCCGGGGCGAGGCCGTCGAGGGCATGGAGGCGCTGGCGCCCGTCCTCGTCGACCACCTCAGCCTCGTCCTCGACGAGCTACCCGACGGCGCGCATGTCATCCTGTGCGACCCCGAGCGGGTGCGCACCCGCGCTGCCGATCTCGTTGCCACCTCCCACGAGTTCCTCGAAGCGTCCTGGGCCGCGGCCGCGGGCGGGGGCAAGGCGCCGGTCGATCTCGGTGCCGCCTCGCTGCAAGAGCTCGCGGACGTCGAGCAGGCGGCCCGAGCAGCCGGCCTGCCGTGGTGGGGTATCAGCGCCCTGACCGCGGACGCACAGCTCACCGACGAGCGCAGCACGGTCGCGAGCTCGCTGGTCCAGGCCCCGACGTACCGCGGTGACACCGACGCCGCCATCACCGACGTCCAAGCCTGGTCGAGGGCCGGCTGGCGGGTCGCGCTCGTCTTCGACGGGCACGGCTCGGCCACCCGCGCCGTCGAGCAGCTGTCGGCCGCCGAGGTCGGAGCCCGGCTCGTCGCCGAGACCGGTCTCGAGCCGGGGGTCGTCGACGTCACCACCGGTCGGTTGCTCGGCGGTCTCGTGTCCGAGCCGCTGCGACTGGCCCTGCTGTCCGAGGCCGACCTGACCGGTCAGCGTGGCTCGCTCACCAAAGACACCAGCCGCATGCCGTCGCGGCGGCGCAACGCCATCGATCCGATCCAGCTCAAGTCGGGTGACTTCGTGGTGCACGAGCAGCACGGCGTCGGCAAGTACGTCGAGATGGTGCGCCGCACCGTCAACGGCGGCGAGCGCGAGTACCTGATCATCGAGTACGCGGCGTCAAAGAAGGCCCAGCCCGGCGACCGGTTGTTCGTCCCTACCGACGCCCTCGATCAGGTCACCAAGTACGTCGGCGGCGAGTCACCCTCGCTGTCGCGCCTCGGCGGCGCCGACTGGGCCAAGACAAAAGGAAAGGCGAGAAAAGCTGTCCGCGAGATCGCCGCTGAGCTCATCCGCCTGTACAGCGCGCGAATGGCGACCAAGGGGCACGCCTTCGCCCCGGACACCCCGTGGCAGCGTGAGCTCGAGGACGCCTTCGCCTACGTCGAGACGCCCGACCAGCTCGGGGCCATCGACGAGGTCAAGGGCGACATGGAGAAGCCGCTGCCGATGGACCGCATCATCTGTGGCGACGTCGGCTACGGCAAGACCGAGGTTGCCGTGCGCGCGGCGTTCAAGGCTGTCCAGGACGGCAAGCAGGTGGCGGTGCTCGTGCCCACCACCCTGCTTGCGCATCAGCACCTGCAGACCTTCACCGAGCGCATGACGCAATTCCCGGTGAGCATCCGCGAGCTATCGCGCTTCACCCCGCCCGCCGACGTCGACGCGATCTCCACCGGCATCGTCGACGGCTCGATCGACATCGTCATCGGCACCCACCGGTTGCTGCAGCAGACCGTCCGGTTCAAGGACCTGGGCCTGGTCATCGTCGACGAGGAGCAGCGCTTCGGCGTCGAGCACAAGGAGTACCTGAAAGGGCTGCGCACAGCCGTCGACGTCCTGACCATGTCCGCCACCCCCATTCCGCGCACGCTGGAGATGTCGCTCACCGGCATCCGCGAGATGACGACGATTCTGACCCCGCCCGAGGAACGGCATCCGATCCTGACGTTCGTCGGCGCGTACGACCAGCGCCAGGTTTCCGCCGCGATCCGCCGCGAGCTACTGCGCGACGGCCAGGTCTTCTACATCCACAACCGGGTTGAGTCGATCAACCGAGCGGCGTCGAAGCTGCACGAGCTCGTGCCCGAGGCGCGCATCGCCGTGGCCCACGGGCAGATGGGGGAGGGCCAGCTCGAGCAGATCATGCTCGGGTTCTGGGAGAAGCAGTACGACGTGCTGGTCGCGACGACCATCGTCGAGTCGGGGCTCGACATTCCCAACGCCAACACGCTCATCGTCGACCGGGCCGACATGTTCGGCCTGTCGCAGCTGCATCAGCTGCGTGGGCGCGTCGGCCGGGCCCGCGAGCGCGGGTACGCCTACTTCACCTACCCGCCCGAGAAGCCGCTCACCGAGACGGCCTACGACCGGTTGGCCACCATCGCGCAGCACACCGAGATGGGCGCGGGCATGGCCGTGGCGATGAAGGACCTCGAGATCCGCGGGTCCGGCAACCTGCTGGGCGGTGAGCAGTCCGGACACATCGCCGGCGTCGGCTTCGACCTCTACGTCCGCCTCGTCGGCGAGGCGGTCGCCGACTTCCGCGGAGAGAGCCCCGAGGAGCAGAAAGAGGTGAAGGTCGACCTGCCCGTCGACGCGAACCTGCCCGTCGACTACCTGCCCGGCGAGCGGCTGCGCCTCGAGGCCTATCGGGCACTGGCGTCGGCCACCACCGACGAGGCGGTGGACGCGGTGCGCGCCGAGCTGCTCGACCGCTACGGACCCATCCCGCCGCAGGTCGAGAACCTGCTCGCGGTAGCCCGGTTCAAGGTCGCGTGCCGCAGCTTCGGCATCACCGAGGTCTCGCTGCAGGGTGGCGGCGCGCAGGGTGGCACCGTGCGCTTCTCGCCGCTCGAACTTGCCGAGTCGGCGCAGCTGCGCCTCACCCGCCTCTACGACCGGGCCGGCTACAAGCAGGCCGTCGGAACGGTCACCGTGCCGCGGCCCAGAGGCGTGGTCAAACCGGACGGGACGTTCGCGGCCGTCAAGTTCGGCGGCGAGCCGCTGCGCGACATCGCGCTGCTGCGCTGGTGCGCCGAGGTGCTCGAGGTGGTTACCGGCCGGTTGGCAGCTACAGGCTGAGCCTGCTCGTCACCGTCGCCCAACTGCATGACATTCTGGAGCCATCAGATCGACCGTCGGAGGGACGCAGTGAGACTTCGTGCGATCAGCGAACGCCGCGTGCGGACCGCCGCGGCCCTGCTCGGGGTCGTGCTGGCGGTCTCCGGGCTCAGCGCGTGCCGCACGAACGTCGGCACGGCGGCCACGATCGACGGTCACCGCCTCAGCGAGAACGACGTCAACGACTTTGTGACCGAGTCGGCCAAGCCGATCAAGAGCGGCGACGGCTCGCAGAGCATCGCGCCGAAGCCGTTCGTCGTCGACATCCTCATCGAGCGCCGGCTGTACCCGAAGATCCTCGTCGGCGCGGGCATCGGTGCACCCTCGGCAGGTCAGCTGACCACGCTACGCCGGCAGTACCTGGCCGGGGCATCGGCGACGACGGCCGTCGAGAAGCTCGGGGCGGTGGGCTACAGCTCGGCGATGAACACGACCATCGTCGACGTCCAGGTCATGGGCACCCTGCTCAACCAGGCGCAGCAGCAGGGCAAGAATCTGTCAACCGTGGTCAGCAAGCTGAAGTTCCCGGTCTCGGTCAACCCCCGCTACGGCACCTGGGACAGCAAGACGCTGCGCTTCTCGGCCGACGTCACGTCCGGGTTACCGGGATTCCTGAAGCTGCAGAGCTCGTCGACCACGCAGTCCTAGGCCAGTCGTGACGACCTCACTTCAGCGGGCCGTCGAGGTGATGGACCGGCTGCGCTCGCCCGGCGGCTGCCCGTGGGATGCCGAGCAGACACATGCCTCGCTCGCGCGCTACCTCGTCGAGGAGTGCTACGAGGTCCTCGAGGCCATCGAGACCGACGATCCTGCGCTGCTGCGCGAGGAACTCGGTGACCTGTTGCTGCAGGTGCTCTTCCACGCCCGGATCGCCTCGGAGGCACCGGACGGCTTCGGCATCGACGAGGTCGCCGGCGATCTCGCCGACAAGCTCGTGCGCCGCCACCCGCACGTCTTCGCCGGCGCGACGACCGGCTCGGCCGCAGAGCTCGACGAGACCTGGGAACGTCAGAAGGTTGCTGAGAAGGGGCGCACCTCGTCCGTCGACGGGGTGCCCGTGGCCCAGCCGGCGCTCGCCCTGGCCGCCAAGCTGGTCTCCCGCGCTCGTCGCCACGACATCGCCGCCGCAGTTGCCGCGCCCGCGGACAGCATCGGTGCACGGCTGTTCGCGCTCGTGCAGGAGGCTGTGGCCGACGGCCTGGACCCGGAGACCGAACTGCGCCAGGTGACCCGCGACTACCGGCGCGCCATCGTCGCTGCCGAGCGCGCAGCGGGCTCGGCCGGCGGCTGAACATGAAGAACCCGTCCGCCAGCACGGGGGGAGCTGTCGGACGGGTGAGCTCACCCTAACCCTGTGTAGTGATCAGGCACAAGCAGTGACGGCAGGACTATGAATCGATCAACTATGAATCGATCATCTGCGCGGCCGGGTCGTGGCGCAGGTCGATGACGCCGCGATCGAGCAACGGCACCAGGCTGGCCACGTCCATCGGACGGGCGATGCCGTGACCCTGGGCACGCAGGCAGCCCAACCGCACGAGGGCGTCGGCGTCCGCGTCGTTCTCGACGCCCTCGGCGATCAGCTCGATGCCGAGGTCGTGTGCCAGCCGCACAAGGGCGAGGACGATGGCCTGCGCGCGTCGATCGTTGGCCACTCCGGTGACCAGCGTTCGGTCCACCTTGATCGCGTCGACCGGGACGTCGCGTAAGCGGGCAAGGTTGCTGAACCCGGTGCCGATGTCGTCCAGAGCGGAGCGAACGCCGAGCTGCCGCAACCCGGCCAGGGCGGTAGTGAATTTAGCGACGTCGCCGAGCAGCACGTTCTCGGTGATCTCGACGCACACCTGCTCGCCGGGCACGCCGAGTTCGGCCAGCTGTTTCGCGAAATGGGCGACGATGTCGCCGTCCTGGATCTGGACCCGGCGAGATGTTGACGCGTAGCACGAGCTCCATGCCCGGCCGTCCGCCGGCGAAGGCCGCGAAATCTCGTAACGAGTGGTTGATGACCCAGCTGCCGAGGACGCCGATCAGACCGGTCTGTTCCGCCAGCCCGATGAACTCCTCGGGCCCGACCTCCCCGCGTTCGGGATGCGCCCAGCGTGCCAGGGCCTCGACGGCGAGGATGCGACCGGTGCGCAGATCGATCTCGGGCTGATAGCGCAGCATCAGTTCGCCTTCGAAGGGCGTGCTGCGGTCCCGAGTGGGCACGGCGGGTGGCACGTCCCCGAAGGCCGGCTCGAGGGTTGGCGGCGCGCTCACCGGGAACGGCCGTCGTGCCCACTGATCGAGCCGATCGGCGAAGTACTCGGTGGCAAAGCTCAGGAGCTCGCGCTCGCCGTCGCTCCACCTCAGCCCCGTGCTCTTCACCGCGACCAGGACCCCTGACAGGTCACCGGTCTCGGTCCGGGTCGGATTCAACGCCACCGCGGCATCAGGCAGTTCGAGGGCCCGCGGGCCGGTCCCCGCGGTATCGGCAACCGTGGCCAGCCAGTGCCGACCGACCGCCTCGAGTTGCGCAACGTCGGTGACCAGCTCGGGGTGGTCGCGGGCTGCCGTCCGATCCAACAAGACGTAGCGTGCGCGGCGGTCGATCGGCACGTTGACGATCAACCGCACCCCGATGCGATCACCGAGGGAGCGGAGGAAGTCCACGTCGGCTGACTCGCTCGTCGTGACCCCCGGATGTTTCTCGACTCCCCGTGTGAGCCGTCTGAGCGGCCTCTCATGAGGTCCGGCACAGGTCATTGTGCACGCTGGTCGGTCCACAGATCTGGAGGGCTCACCGATAGTTGTTCGGGCTACTACTACGCTGCGTCATCATGGGTTCGGCAAAGGGGCGGACTTCGGTCACACCAGCCGAAGCCGCCCGCTCGCTGGTGCGAAACCCGGACTTCCTGGTCCCCTACCTCGCCGAGGCGCAGTCCATCGCCGGCGACCAGTTCGGTCGGGTCGCGCTGTCCATCCTGGTCTTCGACCGCACCGCATCACCAGCCTGGACAGCGTTCACCTACGCCTTGACCTACCTGCCGGCCATCCTGGGCGGCTTTGTCCTGGGCGGGGTCGGCGACCGGTACCCGCGGGTCTGGGTCATGGTCCTGGCGGATGTCGCCCGCGCTGCGCTCTTCCTCGGCGTGGCGATACCCGGCGTGCCGTTACCGGTTGCCGTCGGGCTGGTGGCGGTTGCCTTCTTCATCGGCCCCGCGTTCACGGCAGCGTTAGTGAGCAGGTTGGCCGCGCTGCTGGTTCCGGACCGCTTCCGGACTGCGTCCGGGATCCGGATGATCACCGCTCAGGTGGCGCAGGTCGGTGGATTTGCGGTCGGCGGGGTGATTGTCACGTTCTTGGATCCGCGGGCCGCACTCGTCGTCAACGCCGCGACCTTCGGGTTGTCGGCCCTGATCATCGCGGTGGCGCTGGGCGGTCGACGAGCCGGCGGCATCGGCCCGTCCGCGAGCACCGACGGGGCCAGCGTCGCAATGCCGCGTACTGCGCTGGCCCTGACCCGAGCTACCGAGCCCAGGCCACCGTCACCGAGCTTTGTGCGGGATCGGTGGCTACGCCATCTGATGCTGATGACCGCGCTCGCGGCGTTCTTCGTCGTTCCCGAGGGCCTCGCCGTGCCCCTGGCCCACGATCTCGGCGCCGGCAACGCAATCAGCGGGTTGCTGCTGGCTGCCGTGCCGCTGGGCAGCGCGATCGGAGCGGCCCTATTGGTGTATTTCGTCCCGCGCCGCAACGGGATGACGGTGGCCCGATTCATGGCGATCGGATCTGGCGTGCCGCTGCTCGTGACGGCGCTGCTGCCGCCCTGGCCGGTGGTGTTCGTGTGCTGGATGGTCTCCGGGGGCCTGTGGGCCTATCAGGTGGACGTAGCGACGGCGCTCGTCCACGCCGTGACCGATCAGGTGCGCTCCACGGCGATCGCTCGGGCCAGCGCGGTACTGCTCGGTGCACAGGGCATCGGGCTCATCGTCTTCGGCGCCGTCGGCAGTCGCCTCGGTGCCCGCTGGGGTGTGGCGCTCGCCGGACTGGCTGGGGTGTGTGCCGCAGTAGTGGTCGCAGTGAGTGGCCGGCGAGCTGAAGCACGGACAGACAGCAGTGCGGCTCTGCACCAGACCGAGCCGCAGTCGTTGCATTCGTAAAGGTCGAATGGATCCAGCGGAATTGAAGCGTCAAAGGCGACGACGTAATGTCGCCGTTAGTTTGTTTCGCATGAGGTCACGCAGCGTTCCTGGCATCCCGTTGCCTGTAAGCGAATCCATCCGTCGTTTGCAGCAGCGCGCCCTGCGTGCGCCACCTGCAGAATTAACATGTTGTTTATAAAAGCCCACGACATCGCACCGAGAGCGTTACGCGGCCTTGTCCCGCCAGCTACCCGCGCGTTGCGCACCGGGTGTCGCACAGCAGCTAATGATCAGAAAGACCAGCCCTGGTTCATCGGGTTCTCCTCTCGCACGTGCGGTACGTCTGGACGGTGGTTCGGGCCGTGTCGGAGGTCGACAGGCCAAGCAATGCGGGATGCAGGGCAGCGATGCAGCCTGACGATCACGTCGTCAGGACTCCCACCTGGCCCTGAACCGGACAGCTCAGAAGCTCCAGCCCTGGTTCATGGAAGGTGCCTCCTCTCGCGGCGGTGGGGACAGTCAGCGTGCTGTGCCGGCGGCCCTCAGGCCAATGCCGGCGACGAATCAGAAGCTCCAGCCGGTGCGCATGACGGCTCCTTTCTCGGGCAGCGAACAAACGCCTGGCAATGAATCGTGCACGCCATTACCCCGCGACGAAAGCGGTGTAACACATAACAGCGAACCGGCAATGTAAAGACAAGCTACCGCAATTATCCGGCCAATTGGATCCGGGTTTGGATCACGTCTCACGCCGATTTAACTCGGTGTCTGCGAATGCACGACGCCCGATTGCAGGGCCAGGATCGTGCGCGACTCTCGCCACACGCACGCTGTAACAGTTACGATGAGGCCAGCGCTGCCGGGCGCCACATCCACCGGAGTGAGGCCATGGGTTCGGTCGAGACAACCGACACCTCGGCCGCGCGCGCCTGGCCGATCACCACGGTGCCGCGTCCCTTCGCTGCCTACCTGCTCTGCATCGACGCGTTCGTGTTGCTGTGGGTCGTGCGCGCCGTCCTCGTCATGCCGGTGTCCTGGGCCCATGTCGGACGGCTGGCTCTCGTGGCCGGCGTGGCCATTGCGTTCGAGGAGGCCGCCCTACGGGCAACCCGATTGCAGCTCCGGTTGAGTGCCGACCTCAAGCGCGACATGGTCTCGGTGTGGGCGGTGGCCGTCGCGGTCGCCTTCGACCCGGGCTACGCCGCCTTGCTGCTACTGATGGTCCTCGCGTACACGTGGTTCCGACAGCTCCGCCCAGCTGGCGAGATCCTGTACCGAAAGTGCTTCAGCGGGTCCACCGAGCTGCTGGGTTGCCTGTGCGCCGGCGTCGTGGTCGACGCAGTGACCACGCACTCCTCGCTGCCTTTGCGGTTGTCGGGCACGCTTGCCGTCGTCCTGGCCGTGGCCGTCTACACAACGATCAACCGGGTGTGCATCACGGTCGCGCTTGTCTGGGTGGGCGTCCGCGGCCGGGATCTGGTCGGCAGCCGCGACGCGAACCTGACCGAGCTCGCCACGTTGTGCCTCGGCGGTCTCGTCGGGGTGGCGATCGCCCACGAGCCTTGGCTGGTAATCCTGGCGCTGGTGCCGATGATCACCCTGCAGCGTGGTGCAGTGGTCCGTGAATTGGAAACCGTCGCGATCACCGACGCAAAGACCGGACTGCTCAACGCCGTTGCCCTCGAGCATCTGGGCGAACGTGAGGTCGCCCGAGCCGAGCGGGAGGGAACCGCACTCGCCGTGCTGATCGCTGACATCGACCACTTCAAGCTGGTGAACGACCGCCACGGCCATCTGGTGGGCGATTCGGTGCTGCGCGGCGTCGGCAAGGTGCTCACCGTAGGGGTGCGCGAGTACGACACGGTGGGCCGCTTCGGCGGTGAGGAGTTCGTCGCGATCCTGCCCAATGCCGACCAGCGCGAGGCTCTCGTGGTAGCCGAACGCCTCCGTACCCGTATCGCAGCCTTGCGCATCGCCGACCTGGACGCCCACGTGGACGCCGACAGCGAGGAAGGGCTCACGGTGTCGATCGGCATCGCCTGTTACCGCGTCGACGGGTTCGTCATGCCCGACCTGCTCTTTGCTGCCGACGCTGCGCTCTACCAGGCCAAAGCCGGTGGGCGTAACCGGGTGGTGATCGCCGAGGGCGGCGGCGAGGACACCGACCGCGAGGCCGTCACACCCTGAGGCCGCTGCTGCGATCGCCGGTGGGGCAACTCCGCCCAGGCGCCTTGCGCCGATAGGGTGACCCGGGTTCGGCCGACCGTCGAGAGGGCGCCGACTGAGGAGAGGACGCGACCGTGGCAAGCATCGACGCTGTAGGGGCGCGCGAGATCTTGGATTCGCGGGGCAACCCCACCGTCGAGGTGGAGGTTGCGCTCGATGACGGCACCCTTGCCCGCGCCGCGGTGCCCAGCGGTGCGTCCACCGGCGCATTCGAGGCGGTCGAGCTGCGCGACGGTGGTGACAGGTACAACGGCAAAGGCGTCCAACGCGCCGTCGCGGCCGTGCTGGACGAGATCGGTCCCGAGATCCTCGGCTTCGAGGCCAGTGAGCAGCGCATCCTCGACCAGACGTTGCGGGACCTCGACGGCACGCCCGACAAGAGTCGCTTCGGCGCCAATTCGATCCTCGGCGTCTCGCTCGCGGTGGCGCGCGCCGCCGCGTCAGCCGCCGAGCTGCCCGTGTTCCGCTACGTGGGCGGGCCGAACGCCCACCTGCTTCCGGTGCCGATGATGAACATCCTCAACGGTGGCGCGCACGCGGACTCGAATGTCGACGTTCAGGAGTTCATGATCGCGCCCATCGGCGCGCCGACCTTCGCCGAGGCGCTGCGCCAGGGCGCCGAGGTCTATCACGCGTTGAAGTCGGTACTGAAGCAGAAGGGTCTGTCGACCGGGCTCGGTGACGAGGGCGGTTTCGCGCCTGATCTCGCCTCGAACCGCGCAGCCCTCGACCTGATCATCGAGGCGGTTCGGGCGACCGGCCTCGTGCCCGGCGTCGACATCGCACTGGCCCTCGACGTCGCCGCGACCGAGTTCCACGACAACGGAAGCTACGAATTCGAGGGCACTGCCCGCTCGGCCGACTACCTGATCGAGTACTACACCGGCCTGGTCGACAACTACCCGATCGTCTCCATCGAGGACCCGCTCGACGAGGAGGACTGGGACGGCTGGATCGGGCTGACCACCGAGCTCGACGAGCGGGTGCAGCTGGTCGGCGACGACCTGTTCGTCACCAACCCCGAGCGGCTTGCCCGTGGCATCGAGGCCGGCGCGGCGAACGCGCTGCTCGTCAAGGTCAACCAGATCGGCACGCTCACCGAGACGCTGGACGCGGTCGAGCTCGCGCACCGGCACGGTTACCGCTGCATGATGAGCCACCGCTCGGGCGAGACCGAGGACACCACGATCGCCGATCTCGCTGTCGCGACGAACTGCGGGCAGATCAAGACGGGTGCCCCGGCACGCAGTGAGCGGGTGGCCAAGTACAACCAGCTGCTGCGCATCGAGGACGAACTCGACGACGCCGCCCGGTACGCCGGGGCGGGCGCCTTTCCCCGGTATGCGCCGGTGGAGAACGACGGGCCGGGCGAGGACTGAATGCTTCGTGGCTGACCGGGCCCGTCGCCAACAGCCGCGCGGTGCCGCAACGCGGCAACGCGGCCGTCCCGTGCTCACCGGACGCGCGCTGGTCCTCGGCGCGATCATGGTGCTGCTCGTCGTGATCCTGGCGTCGCCCATCACCCGCTACCTCGGTAGCCGCAGCGACGTCAGCCACGCCGCGGCGCAGCTACACGCCGACCGCACCGAGCTGCACCAGCTCACCCGCCAGAAGCAGCGCCTCGCCGACCCCGGTTACATCCAGCAGCAGGCGCGCAATACCCTGCAGTACGCCATGCCCGGTGACACCGTGTACGTCGTCGTGGACAAAGGGGCCAAGTCGGCTCTCGCCTCGAGCTCCGGCGGGGGAAAGAGCACGCCGCCCAAGGGACGGGCCTGGAATACCCGAATCTGGGCCAGCGTGCGCAGCGCCGGCCGGTGAGCCACCCGGTGCGGGAGAACTCTGCGCCCGAGCTCGACGAGCTGGATCGGGCTGTCGTGGGCGAGCAGTTGGGCCGCCCCCCTCGTGCTATCCGCACCGTGGCGCACCGCTGCCCCTGCGGCAATCCCGACGTCGTCGAGACGTCCCCGCGGCTGGCCGACGGCACTCCGTTCCCGACACTGTATTACCTGACCTGCCCACGAGCCGCCGGGGCCATCGGCATGCTCGAGTCCAGCGGGCTCATGCGGGAGATGTCCGACCGACTGCGCACCGATCAGGACCTCGCCGCCGCGTACGCCCGCGCGCACCGGGCGTACCTCGCCCGTCGCGCCGAGATCGCGCAGGTCCCCGAGATCGACGGTGTCAGCGCCGGTGGCATGCCCGCCCGGGTGAAATGCTTGCACGTCCTCGTCGGGCATGCCCTCGCGGCGGGCCCGGGCAACAACCCGCTCGGGGACGAAGCGCTCGCAGCGCTGCCCGAGTGGTGGTCGGCCGGTCCGTGCGTCGATCGGGTGGCCCTGGCGCACCAGGACGACGCGTGAGAGTTGCTGCGCTCGACTGCGGCACGAACTCCATCCGACTGCTGGTCGCCGACACCGACGAAGACGGCACGGGTCTGGTCGACGTGCACCGCGAGACGCGCATCGTCCGGCTGGGGCAGGACGTCGACCGCACCGGCCGGCTGGCGCCCGAGGCGCTCGAGCGCACCCGGGCAGCACTGGTCGACTACGCGCTCACGGTGACCGAGACGGGCGCCGAACGCATCCGTCTCGTGGCAACCAGCGCGACCCGGGATGCGCAAAATCGGGACGACTTCGTGGACATGGTGCGCGGTCAGCTGGGGATCGACCCGGACGTCGTCACCGGCGCCGAGGAGGCAGCGCTTTCCTTCGCCGGAGCAGTCGGCGTGCTCGGCGATGTCTCGGGCGGTTTGCTGGTGGCCGACATCGGGGGCGGCTCGACCGAGCTCGTCCGCGGCGGGGACGGGCCGCTGCGTGCGCACAGCCTGGACGTCGGCGCGGTACGCATGACCGAGCGATATTTCCGCGACGATCCGCCGACGGCAATGCAGGTGCAGGCCGCAGAGCAGGACGTTCGAGCCGCGATCAACCAAGCCCGATCCCTGATCGGCGACAACGTGCCGGTCGTCGGGGTGGCCGGTACGGTGACCACGGTCGTGGCCATGATCCTGGGCCTGACGCGCTACGACGCCGACCGGCTCGACGGCGCAGTGGTCACGGCTGATGCGGTGCGCGACGTCAGCGAGCGCTTGCTGACGATGACCCGCGAGGAGCGGTCGGCCGTTCCCGTGATCCATCCCGGTCGGGTCGACGTGATTGCGGCCGGCGCCCTGATCCTGCGCGTGCTGCTCGACGAGACTGACGTGATCGAGCTGACTTCCAGCGAGCACGACATCCTGGACGGCATCGCGCTCAGCATGATCTAGTCGTCAGCCGTCGCCTTCGACTTCTCGCTGGCCTGCGACAGCTTCTTCGCGGCCTTGCTCGGCTTGGGCGGCGGCGGCTCGAGACCGGTGATCTTGCGATAGGCGACGGCCGTGCCCTGCCGGGTGATGTATTCCGTCACCACGATGCCGGTGGCCGACAGCAGCGCCCAGGCAATGGCGTCACCCCACTGGGTGTCGATGTCCTTCACCTTGCGCGGCGGGTCGTCCGGACGAGCAGTGGCCCACGCACGCTCGACGATCTTCTTGGTCGCGATGCCGACCGGGATGCTGATCGCCAAGTTGATGACCTTCATGCCGACCTTGCTGGCGATGGCCATATCGAGCTCCTCTCGTCCGTCCGCGTTCGGGAACCCTACCCAGCCTGCGTCGTAGCCCACCCTGACACAGTGGGCACATGAGCGTGCTGCCGGGGACGGGGTGGCCCGGTGATCCGGCTACGTCCGGCACGCCCGTTGCCGGTTCAGCCGGCGACGTGGCCGGCCTTGCTGCGGGTGCCGGGAGCCTGGCCGAGCTGTCTGCGCGCGTCTCCGTCTGCAAGGCGTGCCCGCGCCTCGTCGAGTGGCGCGAGCGGGTGGCCCGGGAGAAGCGCCGGGCCTTCGCTGCCGAGACGTACTGGGGGCGCCCGGTGGCTGCCTTCGGAGTGCCCGCTCCACGCGTGCTCATCGTCGGGTTGGCGCCCGCCGCCCACGGCGCGAACCGCACCGGCCGAATGTTCACCGGTGACCGCAGCGGCGACTGGCTCTACGCAGCGCTGCATCGGGTGGGGTTGGCCAACCAGCCGACGTCGGTGTCTGCCGACGACGGGCTGACGCTGCGGGGCGTGCGGATCACCGCACCGGTGCACTGCGCGCCGCCGGCAAACAAGCCCACCACGGTCGAGCGCGACACCTGCCACCCGTGGCTCGAACGCGAACTGCGCCTGGTGTGGCCCGGAGTGCGCGCGGTGGTGGTACTGGGCGGGTTCGGCTGGGCAACGCTGTGGCCGTCACTGGCAGCCGCGGGGGTAGCCGTGCCGGTACGGCGCCCAGCGTTCGCACACGGCACCGAGGTTGTCGTCGAGGGCCGCACCGTGCTCGGCTGCTACCACGTCAGCCAGCAGAACACCTTCACGGGACGCCTCACCGAGCCGATGCTCGACGCCGTGTTTGCCCGGGCAGCAAGCGTTGCCGGCCTCACCTGAGGACGCCCCGCAGCTCCTGCACCACCGCATCCAGCCGGTCCACCGCGTCGGCCAACTCGGCACCGCGGTTTCCTGCCAGGCCGATCCGGATCAAATTGCGCGCCAGCGCGGTCGGCTTCATGCCGGCCAGAGCTGCTCGCTCTGCCAGCTCGTTGACCTCGCTGGGGTCGAGGCGCCCGTCCGGCGCCGGGCGCGTCGCCTGCGCGATGCGGCCCTCGACGGTGTCTGTGCTCAACGAAACCGAAAGGTTTGTCATGCGGCGCACGGTAGGTCGTGGCTACGACACCTTTGGTTCGGCGACAGCGCGAGGGAGAGCAGTCGCAGATCTGCAGGTGTACGACGGTCGTTTACCCATTACCTGCGTAACCAACCGTCAACGCGGCGCGCGTCGCGTCGTCAATCACTTGCGGCAGGCCGTCCGCCGCGAGCACGTACACCGTCTCGACGTGACAGCACGGCTCGCCGTCGGCGGCAATCTCGAAGGCGAGCGTGGTGCTCGTGCGTCCGACGCTGTGGCAGCGCACCGTCACCTCGACACGCTGTCCCCAGCGGGCCGGTGCAGACCAGACGAGCGACGACGCCTTGAGGTGCACGGCCTCGGCGAATGTCTGCAACCCGCGCTCGGCGCAGAACGCGGCGAGCGCCTCGTCGCACCACACCAGGTAGTGGGAGTTGAACACGACGCCCTGCTGGTCCACCTCGGCATAGCGGACGGGCGCGGACCAGATCGTCACCTGCGCCCTCTTTTCCTAGTATCCCCGGACGGCACAATGAGCCGCGCGGCCCCCGTAGCCCAATGGCAGAGGCAGACCCCTTAAAAGGGTCGCAGTGTCGGTTCGAGTCCGACCGGGGGCACCGGCTCAGCGTTGTCGCATGTGCGCGCTGCGACGTCGGCGTCGGAGCAGAAGCCGAGACCCGTGCGTTTCAGGCACAGCAGGCCCAGCAGCCGATGATTCTCATCGACGACGGCGAGTCTGCGCCGCCCCGTCTCGAGGAGCTGGCGACGCGCGTTCTCCAGGTCGGCGTCGGGGGCGATGGTGCGCCCGCGCACCCGCCCGAGTAGACGTGCTGGTGCGACCGGGTCGCCGTCGGACTCGAGATCCTCGCGCTCGACGACGGCGACCAGCGTCGACCCGTCCAGGAGAAGAACCGCGTGCAGGTGCTCGTCGCGCAACAGCTCGCGGACCTCGCCGGTGGTGACGGACGCCGGGCAGATCAGCGGCCGTCGCACCATCGCGTCGGCGACCGTGGCGTCAGCCGCCGCTCTTGCGCCGGAACGTGCGCTTGCCACCGACCGCCCCATGCGTATCCCCGACCTTCGCCTCCGCCTGGGAGGCCGCCTCGTGCGGGTGCCGCTTGCCCTGCTTGCGAGCGAGCGCCTCCCGGAACTTGGCCTTCGCATCGTCGGTGGCCTCGGGCTCGTCAGTCATGGTGCAAGCGTGTCATGTCCGTTCCAGGACGACCACAGGGATCGGTCGGTCGGTCTTGCGCTGGTAGTCGTCGTAGTCCGGCCATACCTCGGCCATGTGCTGCCACATGGCCGGCTTCTCCTCATCGGTGGCAATGCGGGCGTGCACCGGGAACTTCTCGTCCTTGATCTGGATCTCGACGCTCGGGTTCGCCTCGATGTTCTTGAACCATTCGGGGGAATCCGGGGCGCCGCCCTTCGAAGCGACGATGAGGTACGCGTCCTCCCAGTCTCGGTAGATGAGCGGGTGCACGCGCTCCGTGCCCGATGTCCGACCGGTGGTGTGCAGCAGCAGGATCGTCGTGCCCTTCTCCCAGTGGTAGCCCTCCTCTCCGCCGGTGGCCTCGTAGCGTTCCACGTGTTCTTTGCCGAAGAGCATGAGCAGTCCTCTCGATGGGTGGCTCGGAATAGCCTGCCCGGCGGGCACGTTCTCGAAGCAGTTGCAGACGCAACTACATGACGGAGGAAGGTTGCCATGGCTGCAGTCACGGCCGACACGCTAGTTCTGCCCCGGGTCAAGGGTGGAGGGCTCGGCGACACGGAGCGTCCGGTGTTAGCGGTGTCGACAGGTCCGCAGGGTTACGAGGGCGAGGGCTTCCCGGTGCGCCGGACGATGGCCGGCATCCGCTACGAGCACCTCGACCCGTTCATCATGATGGACCACATGGGCGAGGTGGACTACGCGGCCGGCGAGCCGAAGGGCACCAACTGGCACCCGCACCGCGGCTTCGAGACCGTCACCTACCTCATCGACGGTCAGTTCATCCATCAGGACACCCACGGCGGTGGCGGCGTCATCCACGAGGGCTCGACGCAGTGGATGACTGCCGGCTCGGGCTTGCTGCACATCGAGACCCCGCCGGAGCAGCTCGTCGAGAAGGGCGGGCTGTTCAACGGCTTCCAGCTGTGGGTCAACCTGCCGGCCGCCGAGAAGTTCGCGACGCCGGCCTACCAGCCGGTCGAGGCCTCGGACCTGCTGCTGCTGGCCAGCGAGGACGGCGGCGCGCTGCTGCGGGTCATCGCCGGCGAGGTCGACGGCCCCGACGGCGTCAAGCACCGCGGACCGGGGTCGACGCACTCGCCGATCACCCTGTTGCACGCGTCCGTCGCGGCCGGCGCCTCGCTGTCGCTGCCCTGGCAGGCCGACTACAACGCGCTGGCCTACGTCTACGCCGGTTCCGGCACCATGGGCACGAAGGGCGAGCCGATCCACGCCGGTCAGCTGGCCGTCTTCGGTGCCGGCGATCGGATCACCATCGCCGCCGACAACAGGCAGGACAGTCGAACCAGCTCGCTCGAAGTCATCCTGCTTGGCGGGAAGCCGATCGGTGAGCCGATGGTGCAGTACGGGCCGTTCGTCATGAACACCCGTGCCGAACTGCAGCAGGCGATGGCCGACTACCAGTCCGGCCGGCTCGGCGTCATCCCGCCCGACGCGATCATGCCGCACGTCTACTCCGGTTCCTGAGCCCAGCGGTCGGGCTCGAGGACGTAGCGCAGGAACACCGACGGGTCGGCGAGGAAGTCGGCCCAGTTCTGCACGAGCTCCAGCTGGTCCCACGCGACCTCGCGCAGGCCGTGCTCGCCGACCTCGAGGATCCTGGCTCCCGGCGTAGCCGCGATGATCGGTGAGTGGGTGGCCACCAGCGCCTGGCGTCGACCGTCGCCCGCCATCCGGTGCAGCAGGCCGACAAGGGCCAGGCACCCGCTGAACGACAGCGCGGACTCCGGCTCGTCCAGGACGTAGAAGCCGGGGTCCTCGAACCGGGCCTCGAGCACGCTCAAGAAAGATTCGCCGTGCGAGAGCTCGTGAAAGACCGGGTCGGGCCTACCCATGCGGCTCGGGCGTGCCTCGAGGTAGCTGTAGTAGCCGTGCATGGTCTCGGCGCGCAGAAAGAAGCCCCACTTCGAGGCACCGATCCCGCGCTGGACGCGCAGCACCCGGTGCAGCGCGGATTCCGATTCGCGGGTGCTGTGCCGGGCGCCTGTCGACCCGCCTTCCGAGGACAAGCCGTAGGCCTGCGCGATCGCTTCGACGAGCGTCGACTTGCCCGAGCCGTTCTCGCCGACGAGCACGGTGAGCGGCCCTAGCTCGAGACCGCGGGTGAGCAGCTCCGCGACAGCCGGGATGTCGGCCGGCCAGGTGTCCGGATCCAGCGCGACGGCAGCGTGCGGGTCACGCCGCACCGCCGTCACCGGCAGCTCCAAGAACATTCGTGCACCCTGCCAAAGTGTCGTAGGCGCCCGCTACCGTTCACCCGACGACTCGATGAGGGTGGGCTGACTACGCGATGAAGACTCTGGGCGAATTCGTACTGCGGCGCCGCCGGTGGGTGCTGGCGTTCTGGGGGCTCGTCCTGGTGGCGGGCATCGCGCTCGCTGGCAAGACGACCGATCGCCTCACGGTGGACTTCTCGTTGCCCGGCCAACCGGGTACCGACACCGCAAACTCCATCAAGGCCGCATTGGGCAATGGCGGCGACACCAGCCCCTATCTCGTCAACGTCACCCTGCCCGCCGGACAGCAGGTGGGAGCTCAGGCCAAGGCCGTGGCCGCAACCTTCTCGGCCGTCGAGCGCACCGTGCCGGGACTGCGGGTGATCGACGAGGCGAACACCGGTGACCGGGCATTCCGGACCAAGGACGGCCGGACGGCGTACGCCATCGTCTTCTATCGCACGAACCCCTCGCCGACCGCCACGTTGCCGACCGAGGGCATCCGCAAGGCGGCCACCGCGGCGGCTCCCCGCGGGGCCACTATCGGCGTTACGGGTGAAGACGCGCTGGCCGTGGGCGATGACGAGTCCGGCCCGGGCGTGCTCGGCGAGACGCTCATCGGGGCCCTGGGTGCGCTCATCGTCCTGGCGTTCGTGTTCGCGTCGTTCCTGGCCCTGCTGCCGCTGGTCGTCGCTGCCGTCTCGATCCTGGCCACCTTCCTGATGCTGCTGCCGATCACCTACTTCACGGACGTCTCGTTCATCGTCGAATTCCTCATCGCGCTGGTGGGCCTCGGCGTGGCCATCGACTACTCGCTGCTGCTCGTCACGCGTTGGCGCGAGGAACGCGACCACGGGCGCGAGAACCATGAGGCGGTCGTGGTGGCCATGCAGACTGCCGGGCACGCGGTGCTGTTCTCCGGTGTCACGGTGGCCATCGGCCTGCTCGCGCTGGTTGTGCTGCCGGTGCCGTTCATGCGCAGCCTCGGGTACGGCGGCGCGCTCATCCCGCTGGCCAGCGTGCTGACCACCCTGACCCTAACGCCGGCGATCCTGGGCGGCATCGGCCCGCGCGTGGACTGGCCACGCATCCGGCACGAGAGCAGCGCCAGCAAGGCCTGGAGCCGCTGGGCAGCGCTGGTCGTGCGCCGCCGCTGGGTCGCCGCAGTCGTGGCCCTCGCAGCGCTATTCGCCCTGATCGGCATCTTCGCCGGCGTCAAGATCGGTCTCGCGTCCTCGGAGTCGCTGGCCAAGAACGGCTCTGCCTATGACGCGCTGCAGACTTTGAAGACAGGCGGGGTCACGACGGGCACCCTGACCCCGCTCGAGGTGCTCGTCGACCGCGAACAGGCCGCCGCGACGGCCACCCGAATCCGCGGCGTCGACGGCGTGGACAAGGTGTTCGTCTCGAACGCGCCGAGCAGCAACCGCAAGGGGCAGACGGTGCTCGTCGTGGTGCCGGAAGAGGAGACGGTCAACTCCTCGAGCGTCGGTGTTGTCGACAGGGTGAAGTCCGCAGTCGACGACCGGCCCGGCGTCGTCGGCGTGGCCGGCGTCGGTGCGGCGCAGATCGACTTCCTGAACGCCGTCTACGGCAACTTCCCACTGGTCCTGTTGATCATCGCGGTGCTGACGTTCATCCTGCTGGCTCGGGCGTTCCGCTCGCTGCTGCTGCCGCTCAAGGCCGTCGTGTTGAACCTCGTGTCCCTGGGCGCCACGCTCGGGCTGCTCGTCCTGTTCTGGCAGGACGGCCACGGGTCGGGCGCGCTGTTCGGCATCGCCGGGACCGGCGCGATCACCTTCTGGATCCCGCTGATGGTGTTCGCATTCCTGTTCGGGCTGTCGATGGATTACGAGGTCTTCATCCTGTCCCGCATCCGCGAGGAGTACGACTCGGCCCGCAGCACGGACGAGGCGGTGATCGAGGGCGTCGGTCGCACCGGACGGTTGGTGACGAGCGCGGCACTGATCCTGTTCCTGGCCTTCGCCGCGCTGGCCTCCGGCCCGGGCACCGACATCAAGACGCTGGCCACGGGCCTCGGCTTCGGCATCCTGCTCGACGCCACGATCGTCCGGGCGCTGCTCGTGCCGTCACTCGTCTCGTTGTTCGGTGACTGGAACTGGTACCTGCCGGCCGGGGTCGCCCGCCTGCTGCGGGTCGAGCCGTCGAAGCCACACCCGCACCTTTCAGCTGATGAGGCGCGGGTGGGGGCCAGCTCCTGACGCGTTCGCTCTGGGCGTACGCCACCGGGAAACATCCGCCCTCGGGACCAGGTTGAGCCAGCAAGACTCAACGTCTCCAGGAACCGAGGAACCCATGTCCGACATCATCACCCTGCCGATCCTCTCGCTGCCCGATCTCGTTGTGCTGCCGGGCATGGTTGTTCCGGTCGAGTTGGACGGCGACAGCCGTCCGGTCATCGACGCCGCGCGCGCCGGGTCGGACGGGCAACTGCTGCTGGCTCCCCGACTCGCCGACCGTTACCCGACCTTCGGCGTGGTCGCGAGCGTCGAGCAGCTCGGGCGGCTACCCGGCGGTGGTCCGGTCGCCGTGCTGCGCGCCGGTGCTCGCGCCCGGCTCGGCTCGGGCGTGCCAGGCCCGGGGGCAGCGCTGTGGGTCGAGGCCGAGCCCGTCGAGGACGCCCCGACCACGGACGCGGTGCGCGCGTTGGCCGACGACTACCGCAAGGTCGTCATCGCGATCCTGCAGCAGCGCAACGCGTGGCAGGTCATCGACACCGTCCAGAAGGTCAGCGACCCGAGCGAGCTGGCCGACATGGCCGGCTACGCGCCGTACTTGTCGGACGAGCAGAAGCGCGAGCTGCTCGAGACGCCGGACATCGAGGCGCGTCTCGAGCGGGTGCTCGAATGGGCGCGCGAGCACTTCGCCGAGCTCGAGGTCACCGAAAAGATCCGTGATGACGTACGCGAGGGTATGGACAAGCGCCAGCGTGAGTTCCTGCTGCGTGAGCAGCTCGCTGCGATCCGCAAGGAGTTGGGCGAAGGAGAGCCAGAAGGAACGGAGGACTATCGCGCCCGCGTCGACTCCGCCGACCTGCCCGAGAAGGTCCGTGAGGCCGCGCTGCGCGAGGTCGGCAAGCTCGAGCGCGCGTCCGACCAGTCGCCCGAGGGCGGCTGGATTCGCACCTGGCTCGACACCGTCCTGGACATTCCGTGGTCGACCCGCACGGATGACAACACCGACCTGCTCACTGCGCGCGAGATCCTCGACGCCGACCACCACGGCCTCGACGACGTCAAGGACCGGATCGTGGAATACCTCGCGGTACGGTCCCGCCGCGCTACCCGTGGCCTCGAGGTCGTGGGCGGACGGGGCTCGGGTGCCGTACTGGCGCTCGTCGGACCGCCCGGCGTCGGCAAGACATCGCTGTGCGAGTCGGTCGCTCGTACTCTCGGTCGCAACTTCGTCCGCGTTTCCCTCGGTGGCGTACGGGACGAGGCCGAGATCCGCGGCCACCGCCGTACTTACGTGGGTGCGCTGCCCGGGCGGATCGTCCGGGCCATCACCGAGGCCGGCTCGATGAACCCGGTCGTGCTGCTCGATGAGATCGATAAGGTGGGTTCTGATTACCGCGGCGACCCGGCCGCCGCCCTGCTTGAAGTGCTGGACCCGGCACAGAACCACACGTTCCGCGACCACTACCTCGAGGTCGACCTCGACCTTTCCGATGTGCTGTTCCTGGCCACGGCCAATGTCGCCGACACCATTCCGCAGGCGCTGTACGACCGCATGGAGGTCGTCACCCTCGACGGTTACACCGAGGATGACAAGGTGGCCATCGCACGTACCCACCTGCTGCCCCGCCAGCTCGAACGGGCCGCGCTGGGCGCCGACGAGGTCACCGTGTCCGACGACGCGCTGCGCTCGATCGCCGGGCAGTACACCCGCGAGGCGGGGGTGCGTCAGCTCGAGCGGTCACTGGCCAAGGTGCTGCGCAAGGTGGCCACGCGCCTCGGCTCCACCGACGTCGCGTCGGTGGCTGTCGACGACGGCAACCTGCACGAGTACCTCGGTCGGCCGCGCTTCCTGCCCGAGTCGGCCGAGCGCACGGCGGTGCCGGGCGTGGCCACCGGGCTGGCGGTCACCGGGGCCGGCGGCGACGTGCTGTTCATCGAGGCCACCAGCATGGCGGGGGAGCGCGGCCTGACCCTCACCGGTCAGCTGGGCGACGTCATGAAGGAGTCCGCGCACATCGCGCTGAGCTACCTGCGCTCGCACGGCGCGTCGCACGGAATCGACGCCGCCGCGCTCGACCGCGCGCTGCACCTGCATGTGCCGGCCGGCGCGGTGCCAAAGGACGGCCCGTCGGCAGGCGTCACGATGGTCACGGCGCTGGCGTCGCTGGCCACCGGCCGCCCGGTGCGCTCCGACGTCGGAATGACCGGCGAGGTGACGCTCAACGGGCGCGTCCTGCCGATCGGCGGGGTCAAGCAGAAGCTCCTCGCCGCGCAGCGGGCTGGGCTCAAGACGGTCTTCATCCCGCAGCGCAACGAGCCGGACCTCGACGACGTCCCGGCTGAGGTGCTGGCCGAGCTCGACGTCCGCCCGGTGGGCGACGTCGGCGAGATCCTGGCCTACGCACTCGAGGCTGCGGCGGCCACGACGGTGACGGCTGCCGCCTGACCTGATCAGGTGCGCTCGGTCAGGACCTCGGCGCCGTAGGCGGTGATCGCGATGGTGTGCTCGCTGTGCGCGGTGCGGCAACCGGTCGCACTGCGCAGCGTCCAGCCGTCCGGATCGACGACGAGCTCGGCGGTGTCCGCCATGACCCATGGCTCGAGAGCTAGCAACAGACCGGGACGCAGCAGGTAGCCGCGCCCGGGGCGGCCGGAGTTCGAGACGTGCGGGTCCTGGTGCATCGTCGAGCCGACACCGTGGCCGCCGAACTCGGTGTTGACTTGGTAGCCCGCCTCGTGCAGAACCGCCCCGATCGCCGCGGAAAGGTCCCCGATGCGGGCACCCGGACCGGCCGCGGCGATGCCGGCCCGCAGTGCGCGATCGGTCGCGTCGATCAGGTCTGTGCTCTGCTCCGACGCCGAGCCGACGCCGAAGCTCACCGCGGAGTCGGCCACGAGACCACCGGTCGAAACAGCCAGGTCGAGGGTCAGCAGGTCACCGTCAACGAGGGCGTAGTCGTGCGGCCGCCCGTGCAGCACAGCGTCGTTGACGGACGTGCAGATGTAGTGACCGAACGGGCCGCGGCCGAAGGACGGGGCGTAGTCGACGTAGCAGGACTCCCCGCCGGCGTCGGTGATGAGCTCACGAGTCCACCGGTCGATCTCCAGGAGGTTCGTGCCGACCGTGCAGCGGCTCTGCAGGGTCTGCAGGATGCCGGCGACAACGGCACCCGCCTGCCGGGCTCGGGGCAGCTCGGTCGCGGCCAGGATCTCGATCATGCGCTCAGAACTGGCCGCGCAGCGCTTTGCGATCGAGCTTGCCGATGCTGGTCAGCGGCAGTTGCGCGATGATGTGGATCTCGCGCGGATACTTGATCGCCGACAGGTGCGCGCGGGCGAACTCGACCAGTTCGCCCTCGTCGACCGTCGCCCCGTCGTGCAGTTGGACGAACGCCACGATCTCCTCGCCCTGCTTGTCGTCGGGCCGGCCGACGACCGCGCACACTGCGACGGCCGGATGGCGGATCAGTGCTTCCTCCACGTCGCGCGGGTAGACGTTGAAGCCGCCACGAATGATGATGTCCTTCATCCGGTCGACGACATAGAGGTAACCGTCGTGGTCGAGGTGGCCGATGTCGCCGGTGTGGAACCACCCGTCGCGGATGGCGTGCGCGGTGGCGTCGGGGTCGTGCCAGTACCCGGTCATCAGACCGGGGCTGCGGACGCAGACCTCACCGTCGATGCTGGCCGGCGCGGGGTTGCCGTCGGCGGTCTCGATGCGAATCTCGATGCCGGGGCCGGCCGGCCCAACGCTGCCCGGTTTGGCGCGTCCCAGCGGTGTGGTCGACACCAGCGCGGCAGTCTCGGAACATCCGTACCCCTCGACGACCTCGACGCACGGCACCCGGCGGTTCCACGCCTCGAGCACCTCGGCCGGTAGCGGCGCGCTGCCACTGACAATGCGGCGCAGCGTGGACAGGTCGTAGGACTCAAGCGGCTGGGTGAGCAGCAGACGCAGCATGGTCGGCACGACGGACGCGACCTCGACGCCTTCGGTCTGAACGTGTTTCAGCCAGCCGGTTGGGTCGAACCACCGCATGAGGACGGTCCGGCTGGGGCGCACCGCATGCAGGCCCATCGTCGAGACCAGCAGCCCGTAAGCGTGGGCGAGCGGCAGCGGCAGCAACGACACCGAGTACTCGTCCTCGACACCGGCCAACACGGCAGCCCACGCCGACGAGGACAGCGCATCGTGGCTGAGCACCACGCCCTTCGAGCGGCCGGTGGTGCCGCCGGTGTAGAGCAGCGCGGCCATGCCGCTCGGGTCGACGTCGGCGAGCGGCGCCTCGTCGCCCGCAGCCAGTTCGTCGAAGCTGAGCGCGCCGTCGTTCCTCGGGCCGGTGACCACGACGTGCAGCGGCAATCCCGCGCCCGCGGCGAGCACCTTGGGCAGGAACTCCGGCGTGGTGACGATCGTGGACGCACCGGAGTCGCTCAGAGCGTGCTGTAGCTCGTCCGTACTGAGCAAGAAGAGCAACGGGGTGACGGCCCCACCCAGGCGCCATATTGCGGAGTACGTCTCCAGGACCTCCGGGCAGTTGGCCATGCAGACGGCGACCCGGTCGCCCGGCCCGATGCCCAACTCGGCCAGGCCGCCGGCGAACCGCCGAGCCCGAGCGTTGAGCCCGGCGCTCGTCCACACCCGCCCTTCGAACAGCAGGGTGCTCGAGTCGCCGAACCGGGCCTCGGCCTGCTCAGCCAGCGCCCCCAGCGAGGTGCCGAGGGGGGTGGTCAGCATCCGGGCGTCCGACGTCGTCGTCATGAGCCTGACGCTAGGCCCGCACGGTGTGGCACCGCAATGAGAGACCAACCCAACCTCGGGTGATCAACAGCGCCGAACTGTCGTGCAACGACAGTTCGGCGCTGTTGATCACGAAAGGGGGCGGTTACTTCAGTTCCGAGGAACTCTTGCCCAGCAGCCGGCGGGCGATGATGAGCTGCTGGATCTGTTGGGTGCCCTCGAAGATGTCCAGGATCTTGGAATCGCGGGCCCACTTCTCGAGCAGGGACTCCTCGCTGTAGCCCAGCGCGCCGGCGAGTTCGACGCAGCGCAGGGTGATCTCGGTGCCGACCCGGCCGGCCTTGGCCTTGGCCATCGAGGCCTGCAGCGAGTTGGGCTTGCGGTTGTCGGCCATCCATGCGGCTTCCAGGGTCAGCAGGTAGGCGGCTTCCCAGTCGGCCTCCATCTGGAGGTACGCCGCAGCCGCAGCCGGTTGCGAGAGGGCCGGCTTGTCCCAGTCCAGCTCGATGCCGGCTTCCTTGAGCAGATCCTGCGTCACGTCCAGCGCGGCGCGGGCACAGCCGACGGCCATGCCGGCAACCAGCGGACGGGTGTTGTCGAAGGTCTGCATCGCCCCGGCGAAGCCCTGATCGTCGTTGATGTCCGGCGAGCCGAGCATGTTCTCCTTGGGCACCCGGCAGTCGGTGAAGATGATCGTCGCGGTGTCCGAGGCGCGGATGCCGAGCTTGTGCTCGAGCCGCACGACCTCCATGCCCGGCGTGCCCTTCTCGACCACGAACGACTTGATCGCGGCGCGCCCCTTCGACTTGTCGAGGGTCGCCCACACGACGACGGCGTTCGAGCGACCGCCGGCGGTGACGTAGATCTTCTCGCCGTTGATGACGTACTCGTCACCGTCGAGCACCGCGGTCGTCGAGACGGCGGACGAGTCGGAACCGAAGCCCGGCTCGGTGATGGCCATCGAGGCCCACAGCTTGCCGAAGCGCTCGAGCTGCTCGTCGTTGGCGACGGAGGCGATGGCAGCGTCGCCCAGGCCCTGGCGGGGCATCGACAGCACCATGGCGACATCGCCCCAGCACGCCTCCATGACCGAGAGCACGCTGGACATGTTGGTGCCGTTGCGGTTCGTCGCGCTGCCGTCGCCCGGGTCGCGCCGCACGCCGCGGGCGCCCGTGCCACCCTCGCCGCCATCGTTCATGCCGTCGATGAGCGCAGCCAGCGCGTCGAGCTCCTTGGGGTACTCGTGCTCGGCGCGGTCGTACTTGCGCGAGATGGGCCGGAAGATCTCCAGCGACACCTGGTGCGCCTGGTTGACCAGCATGCCGAACTTCTTCGGTGTCTCCAGTGAAATCATGCCTGACCTCGCTTCGCTCGGGCCCAAGGTGCGCTGTGTCCGGTGTTCGCTCCGCTGATGCTGTACCCCCGGGTGCCGCTCATACCAGCACCACACCTTCCATGACCGCAGCCGCGCGCAGATCTCGGTACCAGCGCTCGACCGGGTGTTCCTTGACGAAGCCGTGGCCACCGAGCAGCTGCACGCCGTCGGAGCCGATCTTCATGCCGTACTCGGCGGTGAGCCGGCGGGCCAGCGCCGCCTCGCGGGCGTAGCTCAACCCTTGGTCGGCACGGGCCGCAGCGCGCAACATCGTCAGCCGCGCGCCTTCGAGCTCGATGGCGATGTCGGCGACCTTGAAGGCGACGGCCTGCCGGTTGCTGATCGGCTCGCCGAACGCCTTGCGGTCGTTCACGTAGGGGATCACGTAGTCGAGCACGGCCTTGCCGGTGCCGACGGCCAGCGCCGACCAGCCGATCCGCCCGAGCCGGATGCACTCGGCGTACACGTCGGCGGACGCGTCGCCCAGTAGCGCGGTCGCGGGCAGTGTCACGTCCTCGAACATCAACCGGGCGGTGGCCGCTGCGCGCAGGCCCATCGCCGGCTCGGCCTCGACGGTGATCCCCGTTGTGCCGGATTCGACGATGAACAGCGCCGGTGAGCCCTCGAGATCGGCGGCGACGATGAACAGCTCGGCCGTGGCCGCGCGCGGGACCAGCGACTTGGCGCCGTTGAGGACGAAGCCGTCGCCGGAGCGGGTGGCCGTCGTGTGCAGCGTAAACGGGTCGAAAAGCGGGCGGGACTCGAGTACCGCCAGCGCGGCCGCAGGGACGTCGTCGCCGACGAAAGACGGCAGGTAGGTGGACTGCTGCTCCTCGGTGCCCCACAGCACCAGTGCGTTGCCGACCGCAGCCGGTGCGAGGCAGGCCACGGCGAGACCCATGTCGCCGTGCGCCAGGGCCTCGGCCACGAGAGCGCCGGTGGTCGCCGAACGTTCGGAGCCCATTCCGCCCAGTGCCTCGGGGACCCCGACGAGCGTGACGCCGAGCTCGGTGACGGAGCGCTTGAGCAGCGTCTCGGGGGCTGCGCACTCCGAATCTGCCTCTGCCGCGACCGGGCGCAGCTGCTCGGCAGCGAATTCGGCGGTGGCCTCGACGATCATCTTCTGCTCGTCGGACGGCGTGAGGTCGAACAGCCCGGTGCCGCTCGAGGTCCTGGGCCGTTCGGCCTGACTTCGGCGGGTGACGGCGGCGAAGGAGCGGTTGGCAGCCCCGACGGAGGCGACCGCCCGGAAGCCGGCCTTGCTGCTGCTGTAGACCGCACGCTCAAGTTGCTTGCGCAGTCCGAGACGATCGATCACTCCTACGCCGGCCAATTTGTTGAGTGCGGCCAGGCCGTAGCCCATGGCATCGCGTCCCCGTGTGTTGCGCCCTGACATCGCTGCCCCCGAAACTCAGTGATACGGCAAGTTCCACATAAATCTACTCGTCAGTAGCTTTCTCGCCAAGCGGGCTGTGGGTGCGTCGGTTGCCGGGAACGTCGTGGATCTACGCTGCGTTGAACACGCTGGAAGCATCAGCACGAATCGCTCAGCGAGCGCAAGGAAGGCGATCATGGCTCAGAACCCCGTCATCAACCGGTTCGGCCGCGAGTCCGGCGGCAACTACCCCGCGCCGAGCGCCGGCCAGCTGCAGGGCATGTACGACCAGCCTGCGTATGCCGGCCCGCGCCAGGGTCAAGGTTTCATGACCCTTGACGACGTCGTCCAGCGCACTGCCGCGATGCTGGCCACGATCTTCGTTGCCGGTGCAATTGCCTGGGTCGCCCTGCCCGATTCACTGTTCGTCCCGGGCCTGATCATCGGCGCCATGGGCGGGCTCGTCCTCGGTCTGTACATGTCGTTCACCGGCAAGGTGAAGCCGGCCACCGCACTGTTGTACTCGGCCTTCGAGGGCGTCTTCCTCGGCGCGATCAGCCGGGTCTTCGAGCAGCGCTGGGACGGCATCGTCATCCAGGCCGTCGCCGGCACCACGATGGTCGCGGCGGGCATGCTGTTCGTCTACAAGATCGGCGCTATCCGGGTCACGCCCAAGTTCACTCGCATCATCGTCGGCGCCACCTTCGGGGTTGTCGGCCTGATGCTGGTCAACATGGTGGCCTACCTGTTCACCCCGGGTGGCCTCGGCCTACGCGACGGCGGCCCGCTCGCGATCGTGTTCAGCCTGGTGTGCATCGTCATCGCGGCCATGAACCTGGTGCTCGACTTCGACATGATCGAGCGCGGCATCCGTAACGGCGCGCCGCAGAAGATGGCGTGGTTGGCGGCGTTCGGCCTCACCGTCACGCTGGTCTGGCTGTATCTCGAGATCCTGCGTCTGCTCGGCAACCTGCGCCGCTAGCGCGCCAGTACACGCGCACACGACAACGGCGGGCCGGTCCCCAACCGGCCCGCCGTTGCTGTCGCGCGGGTTGTGCGTCTCCGTGCTGCGTGCTCGGACGTTCCCCACTGCCCGTCCGATCAGACTGCCTGGTTCAACGAGCATCCGAACCGCAGGTTACGTCGAGGACTCGACTCAGCTGAGCCGTTCGATGATCATGGCCATGCCCTGGCCCCCGCCGACGCACATCGTCTCCAGCCCAAACTGCTTGTCGTGCGTCCTGAGCGAGTTGATCAACGTGCTGGTGATGCGAGCCCCGGTCATCCCGAACGGGTGTCCCACGGCGATCGCGCCGCCGTTGACGTTGAGGCGGTCCATGTCGATATCGAGATCGCGCTGCGAGGCCAGGACCTGCGCGGCGAAGGCCTCGTTGATCTCGACAAGGTCGATGTCGCCGATGGACATGCCGGCCGAGGCCAGCGCCTTCTTGGTCGCCTCGACGGGTCCGAGACCCATGATCTCGGGCGACAGCCCGGACACGCCGGTAGCCACGACCCGGGCCAGCGGCGTCATACCCAGCTCGAAGGCCTTCTCGTCACTGAGGACGACGAGGGCCGCCGCGCCGTCGTTGAGCGCGCAGCAGTTGCCGGCGGTGACCCGTCCGTCGGGCCGGAACACTGGCTTGAGGCTCGACACGGCCTCGTAGGTGACCCCCGCGCGCGGTCCGTCGTCCTTCGAGACCACCGTGCCGTCAGGCAGTGTCACCGGCGTGATGTCGCGCTCCCAGAAACCGGACTCGAGCGCGGCCTCGGTGAGGTTCTGCGAGCGCACCGCGAAATGGTCCATGTCCTCGCGGCTGACGTCGGACAGCAGAGCGACGTTCTCGGCCGTCTGACCCATGGCGATGTAGACGTCGGGCAGTTGGTCGTCGACGCGCGGGTCGCGCCACTCGCCGGCGCCGGACTCGGCCACCTTGGCGGTGCGGGCCATCGCCTCGTCGTAAAGCGGGTTGCGGGTGTCGGGCCAGCCGTCGGAGCTGCCGGTGCTGAAGCGTGAGACGGTCTCGACGCCGGCGGACACGAAGGCGTGCCCCTCGCCGGCCTTGATCGCGTGGAACGCCATCCGGGTCGTCTGCAGCGACGACGAGCAGTACCGGTTGACGGTGGTGCCGGGCAGGAAGTCGTAACCGAGCTGGACGGCCACCGTCCGGCCGATGTTGAAGCCCGACTCGCCACCCGGCTGGCCGCAGCCCATGATCAGGTCATCGAGCTGGTGAACGTCGAGGTCGGGCACCTGGTCCAGCGCTGCGCGCACCATCTGGGACGCGAGGTCGTCGGGACGCATGCTGACGAGCGAACCCTTGCCGGCGCGACCGATCGGGCTGCGGGCGGTCGCGACGATGACGGCATCAGGCATGGCTTCTCCTCGGAGGTGGACTACGCGGTGTCTGGTCTTGATCGTGCCACTTCACGCGACGTCGGGCTCGTGCCGACGTCGCCAGCGCGGTCGGGGACGGGGCACCCGGCGGCGCAGCTGCGCCAGAGCGCCACGCCGGTTCTCGGTGCGGCCGAAGCGTTCGGCGCCGGCCACCTCGCTACCGGGACGCACTGCCGCCTGGGCGGCCGCGCGGGCTACCGGCTTGACGCGGCGGGTCGTGAAGACACTCGCGGAGCGCACGCGGGTCCGCAGCCCCAGCGCGTCCAGGGCCGAGGGAAGAACGGACTGCGCGGCCTCGGCGTACCCGGCGGCTGAGGGGTGGAAGAGGTCCTCGGAGAAGAAGCCGAGGTCCTGCATGAACATCGGGCCCAGCAGGTCGCCGAGCGACACCGTCCGCCCGCCTGCCTCGACCGCGGCGACGGTTTGTGCGCGAGCCATCTGACGCGACAGCCGGCGTGCGTAGGCGCGCAGCGGCTGGGCCAGCGGGCGAATTGTGCCAAGGTCGGGGCACGTGCCGACCACGACCTCGCAGCCCAGTTCCACCAGCGCACGCACGCCTTCGGCCAGGTGAGGTACGGCGTCGTCGGGTGGGATGCGGGCGGTGACGTCGTTGGCGCCGACCATGATGACGACGAGCTCCGGCCGCTTGCCGTTCAATGCCGCAACCTGCCCGGGCAGCTGCCTGGACTGTGCTCCGACGACGGCGACGTTCGTGACGTGTACCGGCCGACGGGCGGCCTCGGAGATCCCCAGGGCGATCTGCGCCGCCGGCGTTTCGTGGTTATGGCGCACGCCGTAGCCGGCGGCGGTTGAGTCCCCGAGCATGGCGATGCGGATCGGCGGCCGGCGCAGCCCCACCCCGTCTGCGGCCCAGATCGTGTCATCGGTCGGCGGTGGCGGTTCCGTGGCCTGCGGGATTCGGCGCCGGGCCAGGCGGGTCTCGGCGTGCAGGACGCCGATCAGCGCGCCGACCGCGCCGGCCGAGGCCGAGCCGAGACCCACGCCGATGACCACGGCGCGGCGGGCATGGTTGCGCGGTAACACGCCCTGGACGGTATCGCCACGGCAGCGGGTCAGTTGATGCAGCCGTGCTGCGCCGGTGCCGCCGAGCCGGACTTCGAGGGCGCGGCCGACGTCGACGAAGTCCTCGTGGACCCGCCAGGGGTCGACGAGGGCCCCGCCCGGGACGGGTGCAGCCAGCGCTGGATCTGTCTCTGCACCGTGGCGGGGTCGACGATGAGTGCCGAGCCAACGGGGGCGGGGAACATCTGCGACCCCTCGGTCGGGATCGTCTGACCCGCGATGTTGCCGCTCGTCAGGTCGAGCATCTGATGGGCGAGCGTCGTGAGACTCAGCCCGTCGTCGATGGTGAGCGTGCTCTTGATCGCGGCGATCAGGCCGTTGAGCCTCGACGGGTTGAGCAGGGTGCCGGCCGTCTCGATCTTGTTGAAGGCCGCGGCGAGGAAGTAGCGCTGGCGCGCCTCGCGACCGAAATCGTTGAGCTGATGGCCCTGGGCGTCCGAGAGGTTGTGCCGTTGACGAACGAACTCGAGCGCCTGCACCGGCGTCAGGTGATGGACGCCGGCCGACTGCACGAAGCCCGATCGGCTGTCGTCGACCGCATGGCACAGGTTGACCGTGACCCCCTTTATCGCCTGCGCGATGTGGAAAAAGCCCAGGAAGTTGACGAGGACGTAGTGGTCGATCCGCAACCCCGTGAGGTTCTTGAGCACCCGGATGAGCAGGGTGATGCCGGCGGCCTGCTTCTCCGCGTCACTGGACGACGAGGTGACCGGGAAACCGTCCGTCCCGTACTGGGCACCGTCGATGTAGGCGGCATTGATCTTGGCGTTCTTGAAGCCGGGGATCGCGACGTAGCTGTCCCGCGGGATGGAGATGAGCGTCGCCTTCGCGCCATTGGCCGGGACGTGCACGAGCAGCAGGGTGTCGGTGCTGGTCGTCGGCGACGCGGCGCCCACGTGCAGGGTCTCAATCTCCTGCGGCGTCAGGCCGGAGCGGTCGTCGTCGCCGATGACCAAGAGGTTCTGAGCCGAGCCGTCGACCTGCTTCGGTGTATCACCCCTCGCGACCGGCGCCGGCTGGCCCAGACCGCCGACCGAGACGCGGTGCAGGCCGCGCTCGAGCGAGGTGTAGGAGGTGCGGAAGTAACCGGCGCCCACGAGCAAGGACGCCGAGACGATGGCTGCCACGATCTTGCCGAGCAGCCGCAGGGCGCTGACGGTGCCGGTCCGGCCGCGGCCCGTCCGATGCTGACCCGACGGGCGGTGTAGCTGTGCGTCGGTCACTGGTGCCGCTCTCTGTCGCGTGCTGGTCGGCCCGCGCCATGCAGGTCACGATAATGTAACGGAACCGGCTCGACGGGCGACGGCGCTGCGGGCGCGGCACTCAGGTGCGGGCCGCGGGTGGCCGCCCGGTGCTGGCGATAGCGTGGGTGCATGCGCTATAGCGACTCCGTCGTCGAGCTGATCGGCGACACCCCGCTCGTACGGTTGCGGCGAACCGTCGGCCAGGAACCAGACCAGCAAGCGGGGCCGCTCGTCCTGGCCAAGGTCGAGTATTTCAATCCCGGTGGCTCGGTGAAGGACCGCATCGCAGTCCGGATGATCGACGCTGCTGAAGCCTCCGGCGAGCTGCGACCGGGCGGCACGATCGTCGAACCGACGTCGGGCAACACCGGCGTCGGGCTGGCGATCGTCGCCCAGCAGCGCGGCTACCACTGCATCTTCATCTGCCCCGACAAGGTCAGCCGCGACAAGATCAACACATTGCAGGCGTACGGCGCCGAGGTCGTCGTCTGCCCCACCGCGGTCGACCCGGCGGACCCGCGCTCCTACTACGAGGTGTCCGACCGGCTCGCGCGCGAGACGCCGGGCGGTTGGAAGCCCAACCAGTACGCGAATGTCAATAACCCGCGCTCGCACTACGAGACCACCGGGCCCGAGATCTGGGCGCAGACCGACGGGCGCATCACGCACTTCGTCACGGGAATGGGCACCGGCGGCACGATCAGCGGTGTCGGGCGCTACCTGAAGGAGCAGGCGCAGCGGGGTGGGCAGAGCATGCGGGTCGTCGGTGCCGACCCCGAGGGCTCGGTGTATTCCGGCGGTACCGGCCGCCCGTACCTCGTTGAAGGTGTGGGCGAGGACTTCTGGCCGAGCACCTACGACCGCGACGTCTGCGACGACATCATTGCGGTCAGCGATGCCGACTCCTTCGCCATGACCCGGCGGCTGGCCCGCGAGGAGGGCCTACTCGTCGGCGGCTCGTGCGGCATGGCCGTGGTGGCCGCGGCCGAGGTGGCCCGCACCGCCGGCCCGGACGACGTCATCGTGGTGCTCCTCCCCGACGGCGGCCGTGGCTACCTGTCCAAGATCTTCAACGACGAATGGCTCAGCGACTACGGCTTCGTAGAGGCGCCCGGGCAGGAAACGGTGGGTGACATCCTCCGGGCCAAATCCGGCGAGACACCGTCGCTGGTGCACGCGCACCCCAGCGAAACCGTCCGCGACGCCATCGACATCCTGCGCGAGTACGGCGTCTCGCAGATGCCGATTGTCAAGGCCGAGCCGCCCATCACGGCCGGCGAGGTCGTCGGGTCCGTGTCGGAACGCGCCTTGCTCGAGGCGCTGTTCGCCGGTTCGGCGGTACTGGCCGATGCACTCGAGCCACACATGTCCGAGAGCCTGCCGATCATCGGGTCGGGGGAGCCGGTCTCGGCGGCCGTCGCCGCTCTCGAGTCGGCCGACGCGCTGCTCGTGCACATCGACGGCAAGCCGACGGGCGTGATCACCCGCCAGGACCTGCTGGGTCACCTGGCCGGTATCTGACGCGTCAATCGACCAATCGGGCCGGGTCCAACGCGGCAGCGTGCTCGGCATCCTCGCCGCGAGCGAGCGCAGCCGCGGTTCGGGCCAGGGCCGGCGCGGTCTGAATGCCGTACCCGCCCTGACCGGCGAGCCAGAACAGCCCCTCCGCCACGGGGTCGAAACCAACCACCGGCGTGCGGTCGGCCACGAAGCTGCGCAGCCCGGCCCACGCTGATCGCACGTGCCGGATGTCCAGGGTCGTCACCTCGTTGATCGTTTGTATCGCGCGGGCGATCTCGAGTTCGTCGGGACGTGCGTCGGCCGGCGCCTGGGGCGTCTCGTCGGCCGGTGAGCACAGCAGCCGGCCGGTGTCGGGCTTGACGTAGAACGAGTCCGGGACGTCGCCGAACATCGGCGCCGCGGCGGACGGTGGGGCGTCGACAAGGAACGCTGTTCGGCGCAGCGGCTGGAGTCCGACGCGGATCCCGCCGAACCGGCCCGCGACGTCGTCGGCCCATGCGCCGGCGGCGTTGATCACCATCGGCGCCTGCCAGCTGGTGCCGGTGGTGTCGACGACCGTCCACACGCCGTGCGCCCGGCAGGCCGACACCGCGCCGGCGGACACCTTGGTGTGGCCGCCGCGCGTTCGCAGGGTGCGCACGTAGTGCTGGTGCAGCCCGTGGACGTCGATCTCCTGTGCACCGGGCTCGAGCAGCGCGAGCTCGATGCACTCGGGCCGCAGCAGCGGTTGTAGCGCTGCGGCCTCCTCCGGGCTCAGCAGCTCGACGTCAGGAGCGAGTGCGCGCGTGCTCGCGTACATGTCGCGGATCGCGTCGCCGTGCCCGCGCAGCCCGACGTTCAGGCTGGGCAACGGGGTGAGCAGGTCGAGCTCGTCGAACAGGGCCCGGCTGGCCACGGTGAGCGCGCGGATGACTGGGCCACCGTAGGTCTCGAGGAACATCGCGGCGGAGCGTCCCGTGGTGTGGAAGGCGAACGTCGCCTCCTGGTCGAGCACGGTCACCTGACGGTCTGCAGCGAGCTGGGCACCCACCGAGACGCCGGCCATCCCGCCGCCGAGCACCAAGACGTCGGTGGTGCGTGAGGTCATGTCCTGAGGATCGCACCGTTGCACTCGGTAGCGTCGTGGGCATGAGCGGTTTTGACACCTTGGCGATCCACGCGGGCCAGGAGCCCGACCCGTACACCGGCTCCGTGGCCGTCCCGATCTATGCAACGTCGACGTTCAAACAGGACGGCGTCGGAGGACTGCGGGGCGGCTACGAATACAGCCGCAGCGCGAACCCCACCCGCACCGCGCTGGAGGAAGCGTTGGCGGCGCTGGAGAACGGTGCTCGGGGCCTCGCGTTCGCCAGTGGGCTCGCGGCCGAGGACGCCGTCTTTCGCACCGTCTGCCGGCCAGGTGACCACGTTATCCTGCCCGGCGACGCGTACGGCGGCACCTTCCGGTTGGTGGCCAAGGTGCTTGCCAATTGGGGCGTCGAGTACACGCCGGTGCCGCTCGGCGACCTCGACGCGGTCCGCGAGGCGGTGCGGCCGAACACCAAGATCCTGTGGTGCGAGACGCCGACCAACCCGCTGCTCGGCATCGCCGACGTCGCGGGGTTGGCCACGATTGCGCACGACGCGGGCGTGCTGCTCGTCGTCGACAACACGTTCGCGTCGCCCTACCTGCAGCAACCGATCGCGCTCGGCGCCGACGTTGTCGTGCACTCAACCACCAAGTACCTCGGTGGACACTCCGACGTCATTGGCGGGGCGCTCATCGCGGCCGACGCCGCGCTGGGCGAGGAGCTGGCGTTCCACCAGAACGCAATGGGCGCAATCGCCGGCCCGTTCGATGCATGGCTGGTGCTGCGTGGCATCAAGACCCTGGCCGTCCGCATGGACCGGCACTGCGACAACGCTGAGCGTGTCGTCGAGTTCCTGTCCGACCACCCGGCCGTCGCTTCCGTGCTTTATCCGGGCCTGTCCACGCATCCCGGCCATGACGTTGCTGCGCGGCAGATGCGCCGCTTCGGCGGCATGGTGTCCTTCACGCTGCGCGGCGGCGCCGAGACGGCGCTCAAGGTGTGTGGTCTGGTATCGGTCTTCACGCTCGGCGAGTCGCTCGGCGGTGTCGAGTCGCTCATCGAGCACCCCGGCCGGATGACGCACGCCAGCGTCGCCGGCTCGCCCCTCGAGGTGCCTGATGATCTGGTTCGGCTGTCGGTGGGGATAGAGAACATTGAAGATCTGATCGACGATTTGGCTTCGGCGTTGGCCTGAGGGGTTCTGAGGCACCGCAAAGGCGCGGCGACGAGAACGTTTTGATCTTGGTTGCGGTTGGTCCTCGGGTCACTGTTCGCTCACCGCGAAAGTGCTTCTACCCCCCGGATTTGCTGGGCTGCAGGGTGTTCAGGCGGGGTGGTTTCGGGTAGAATCAAACACATGAGCGAGACACTTCAGCTGACGCGCCGGCAGGCGCTGTTCGCGGAAGTTGAACGGGCTTTGCGTGAGCTCGCCGCCCTGGATCACACCGGCTACAGCGACGACGACGCGGTCAGCGCGATCCGCGACCACGAGCGGCTGCGCCGGTTGATCGAACCCGTCGATCACGCCCTGATCTTGGACATCGAGCGTCGCGGCATCCCGGCCCGGGCGCTGGCCCGCGGCACCGGCGGCTGGTTGCGGGCGGCGTTGACCATCGACATCCACGAGGCCACCGCCCGGGTCCGGGCCGCGCACGCCGCCGGCACCCGCCGCACCCTGCTCGGCCAACCGCTGCCCGCGCGGTATCCGGCGGTTGCTGCGGCGCAAGCCGACGGGCAGCTGGCCGCGAGGCAGGCCCGGGTGATCACCTGCATGTTGGACAAGCTGCCCGACACAGTCCTGGAGCGGGTGCCCGAGGTGGAGGCGGCGTTGGTCGACAGCGCGCAGCGTTATGACGCCAGCGCCTTGCAGAAGCTAGCCGATCGGCACCGCGACTGGCTCGACCCGGACGGCACACTCGACGACGTCGAGAAGCGGCGCCGGGAGCGGGACCTGCGGTTCACCCAACGCCCCGACGGGTCCTGCACCGGCAGCTTCGAGGGCACCGCGGAGCTGGCGGAAGTGCTGCAGGTCGCGTTCGACTCCCTCGGCGCCCCGACACCGGAAACCAACGGTGTGAAAGACCCCCGCTCGGCGGGGCAGCGGCGTCACGACGCCCTACTCGACGCCCTCAAGATCACGGTCGGGTCCGGATCGCTGGAGAAGTCCGGTGGGGTGCTGGCCACGATCATTCTGACCATGACCGCGCAGGACTACGCCACCGGTACCGGCTTCGCGAGCACCGGCCACGGCGCGCAAGTCCCCACCCGCGAGGCGATGAGCTGGGCCGGCGGCGACTACCGCCTCTTCCTGACCGTGCTGGACTCCGTGAAAGGGATCACCGCCTACTCCAGCACCCACCGGCTGTTCACCGAAGGACAACGCCTAGCCATGATCGCCCGAGACGGCGGGTGCGCGTTCCCCGGTTGCCTCGCCCCGCCAGGCTGGTGCCAAGCCGCGCACATCATCGACTACATCAACGGCGGACCAACCACCGTGGCCAACGGCATGCTGCTGTGCGGGTTCCACCATCGCGAGTACGTCCGGCAGGGCTGGACCGTCCGCCTCGTTGACGGCCGACCAGAATGGACGCCGCCACGATGGATCGATCCCGAGCAAAAACCCATCCGCAGCTAGCAGGGCGGGCGAGTTTGCGATGTCCTAGTCGCAGTCAAGATCAGTGAAGCGATACGAGGCCACCGTGGCGCCCTTGCGATCGAGGCCAAGCGGCAGAGCACAAGGCGCTCGGTGCGGATCGGGTAAGCGGGACGCAGCACCGGAGCAGGGTGGCCGCGCCCCGACAACCTCGTCGTCCGGCTACCGTCGGACTCATGGGCGAGTGGGGCGAGTGCACCGCAGCGGCGATCTGGGACGAGCGCTACCTCGAGTACGACTTCGGTGATCATCCGATGAACCCGGTGCGCCTCGACCTCACCATCCGCCTGGCCCGCGAACTCGGCGTGCTCGACCGGCTGCAGGTCACGCCGACGGTGGCTGCTGACGAGACGCAGCTGCTCACTGTCCACTCCGCTGACTACCTCGACGCGGTACGCACAGCGAGCGAGGACCAGGACTTCGAGGGCTTCGGGTTGGGCACGAGCGACGACCCGGTGTTCCTCGGGATGTACGACGTGTCGGCGTTGATCGCCGGCGGCTCGGCCGCGGCGGCGATGCAGGTGTGGACCGGCAAGGCCGATCATGCGGTGAACATCGCGGGCGGGCTGCACCACGCGATGCGCGACCATGCGTCCGGGTTCTGCATCTTCAACGACGTCGTGCTGGCGATCCGCTCGTTGCTCGACGCCGGGGCACAGAAGGTCGCCTACATAGACATAGACGTCCACCACGGCGACGGCGTGCAGGCCGCGTTCTACGACGACCCGCGGGTGCTGACCGTCAGCCTGCACCAGGATCCGCGCACGCTGTTCCCCGGTACCGGCCTGCCCGCGGAACTCGGCGAGGGCGCCGCGGCCGGCACGTCGGTCAACGTGGCCCTGCCGCCCGGCACCCAGGACGCCGGCTGGCTGCGAGCCTTCCGCGCCGTCGTCCCAGGCGTCGTCCGCGCATTCGACCCCGACGTCCTGGTGACACAGTGCGGCTGCGACACCCACCACGAGGACCCGCTGGCGAACCTGGGGTTGACGGTCGACGGGCAGCGGGCCGCGATCGCCGAGCTGCACGAACTCGCGCACCGCTACGCAGGCGGCAAGTGGGTCGCCTTCGGCGGCGGTGGGTACGGCGTCATCCGCTGCGTCCCGCGCACCTGGACGCACCTGCTGGCCGAGGCGTCCGGCGTGCAGGTAGCGCCGGAGAGGGACGTTCCTGCTGTATGGACGGACTACCTGCGCGGGCGCGGCGTCAGCGGCGAGCTGCCGACCACGATGGGCGAAGGTGGGTTGCCCGAGATCCCGGCGTGGGAGCCCGGCGGCGAGGGCTGGCTCGACGGCGCGATCGCTGCCACCAGACGCGCGGTGTTCCCGCTGCACGGCCTCGACCCCTTTGACCCAAGAGATTAGTGACCCCCGTGACTGAGCCCGACGATGTCGACGACGCCGACTGGCCGGAGGCGCCGAAGCACTGGGAGGCCGACGTCGTCGCGGCCGACGGCGGCACCGTGCACCTGCGTCCCATCCGGCCGAGCGACGCCGATGCGCTCGTCACCTTCCACTCCGGGCTCTCGCAGCGCACCCGCTACCTGCGCTATTTCTCTGCCTACCCCCGCATCCCACCGCGCGACCTGTACCGCTTCACGCACGTCGATCACCACGACCGCGTCGCCTTCGTCGTCGAGTTGGCTGGGCAGATCATCGCCGTCGGCCGCTACGAACGGCTCGACAAGACCGGTGACGCCGAGGTCGCGTTCGTCGTCGCCGATCGGCACCAGGGACGCGGCATCGGCTCGGTGTTGCTCGAGCACCTGGCTGCCGCGGCCCGGGAGCGCGGCCTGCAGCGCTTCATAGCCGTCGTGCTGGCCGAGAACGAAACGATGATCCGGGTCTTCCGGTTGGCCGGGTACGAGACCACCCGGCACGTCGAGTACGGCGAGGTGACGCTCGAGTTCGCGGTCGACGAGACCGCAGTGACCGATCGCGTCATGCGCGAGCGCGAGCAACGGGCCGAGGCACGCTCGATCGGCCGGCTGCTGCATCCGACGTCGGTGGCGGTGGTCGGAGCGAGCAACGACTCCGGCAAGCTCGGCAATGCGGTGTTCCACAACCTGCTGCGGATGAACTTCGACGGCCCGCTGTACCCGATCAATCCCGACGCGCGGCACGTCGGTGGCGTCCGCGCCTACGCCTCGGTGCTCGACGTCCCGGACGACATCGACCTGGTCGTCATTGCAGTGCCGGCCGTCAGCGTCGCCGGCGTGGTCGACGAGTGCGCGCAGCGCGGCGTGCGCGGACTCGTCGTCATCAGCGGCGGGTTCGGCGAGCGTGGTGCCGACGACGAGCGCGACGCCGGTCGTGCCGCGCAGCGCGAGCTCATCGACGCCGCCCGCAATCACGGCATCCGGGTCGTCGGCCCGAACTGCCTGGGGATCCTGAACACCGACCCGGCCGTACAGCTCAACGCGTCGCTGGCGCCGTTGGCGCCGCTCGTCGGCCGGGCCGGGTTCTTCTGCCAGTCGGGCGCGCTCGGCGTTGCCGTGCTCGGCGAGGCGTCGCGCCGCGGGCTCGGGGTGTCGACGTTCGTCTCGGCCGGCAACCGCGCCGACGTCTCGGGCAACGACCTCATGCAGTACTGGGAGACCGACCCGGACACCGACGTCGTGCTCATGTACCTCGAGAGCTTCGGCAACCCGCGGAAGTTCGCGCGGGTGGCCCGCCGGCTCGGGCGCACCAAGCCGATCGTCGCTGTGAAGGGCGGCGCGACGATGGTCGCTCCCGGCCTGGCGTACACGTCGGTGGAGGTACCCGAGATCAGCGTCCGTGCGCTGTTCGAGGCGTCGGGGGTCATCCGCGTCGAGACCCTCGGCGACCTGTTCGACGTCGCGCTGCTGTTGACCTCACAGCCGCTGCCGGACGGTCCACGGGTGGCCGTGGTCGGCAACTCGACCGCGCTCGGCACGCTCGTCATCAACGGCCTGGAGGAGCAGGACCTGCAGCTCGCCCGGCTTGACGACATCGGGGTCGACGGTTCGGCCGAGGCGCTGGAGGCAACGCTGCGCGAGGCCCTCAACGACCCCGGCGTCGACGCGGCCGTCGTGGTGTTCGTGCCGCCGCTGCAGCGCGGATCGTCCGAAGACGTCGCGGTAGCGCTGCGCACGGTCGCCGGGCAGAGCGACAAGCCGGTGCTCTCGACGTTCCTCGGCTTCGAGGGCGTGCCCGGTGGGCTGGCCGCAGTTGGTAACACCTCGCCGGCACCCGGATCGGTGCCGTCGTACGCATCACCCGAGCGGGCTGTGCGCGCGCTCGCCCGGGCCGTCCGGTACTCGATGTGGCGCCAGCGCGACCCGGGCGTCATCCGCACCTTCGACGACGTCGATCTACCGGCGGCGCGGGCGTTCGTCGCCGACCTGCTGCGCGACGCCCCACGTGGGCGCGATCTGGATGTCGACGAATCCCGCACGCTGCTGTCGCACCTCGGCATCGAGCTCGCCGACGGCATGCTGGCCGCGCCCGCCGACGGGATCGACGTGGTGTTCACCGCGCACGACGACAAGTCGTTCGGCGTGCTGGTGTCCTTCGGGGTGCGGGGCGTGGCCATCGACCTGCTCGGCGACCGCGCGTACGCCACGGTGCCGGTGACCACCACCGATGCCGACGATCTCATCTCTGCGCCGCGCGCCGCGCCGCTGCTTGACGGTTACGGCGGGGGAGTGGTGGCCGACCGCGACGCGCTGGCCGAGGTGGCGATGCGGCTGTCCGCCGCAGCTGATGCCCTGCCCGAGATCGCCGAGTGCACGCTCGGCGTCACCGCAGTCGCCGACGGCGCGATGGTGACCACGGCGCAGGTCTGGATCGGCCCGCCGTCCGCGCGCGCCGACACCGGGCCCCGCCGCCTGCGCGGCCTGTAGCGCCGGCTCAGCGGGCCGCGGCGAGCTGAGCTTTCAGGGTCGCCGGCGGTCGCCAGTTGTAACGCGCGGCAGTGCCGTTGCTGATCGGTTCGTTGCAGTCCGGAACGCTGATATCAGTGGTCACGGTGGGCAGCACAGTGCCGTCGCCGGTGACCGGGATGAGCGCGAGCAACGTTGTCTCACCGGTGGCGATATCAGGGCACAGGATTGGCTGCCGTGCGGGAGATGCACCCTCGATGCTGTCGGTCAGGGCTGTGGCCGCGCTGCCGGTGAGCGTCACCTGCCGCGGGGCCGCGGCATCGGTGTAGCTGCAGACGACGAGCGTGTGCACCGGCGCGGTGAACATCGCCATCTTCGGCGCGGTGGTCGGCACTCGAACCGGCGGATCTATCGGCCGCGGAGCGGAGCTTGGACAGGTGACGGAAACGGCCCCAGGAGAACTCGTCGCGGGAGAGCTTGGCGTAACCGAGAGCGGTCGTGAATGGAAATGCGATGCGCTCGCGGACGGGTCCGCGCTCTGCTGGTTGCCTTCAGAGCCGCCCCAGATCACCGCGCCGCCGACGGCTGCGGCCACGACGACGATCACCGCAGCCGCAATACCCAGCACCCGCGTGCGCCGCTGCCCTCGGCCGGCACGGATGTGCGCAACCAGGGCATCAACGTCGGGACGGTAGTCGCCCTCGCCGTCGCGCAGTGCGGCCCGGAGATCCGACTCGCTGGGGCTCATGACGTGGTTCCTCCCGAAGCGCTCGTCGCCTCGACCCGGAGCCGGGCGAGTGCGCGGGCGCAGCTGCTCTTGACGGTGCCGACCGGGACGCCGAGCGTCTCGGCGGTGTCGCGTTCGGACAGATCGCAGTAGTAGCGCAGGACGACGACGGCCCGCTCGCGTGCAGACAGCTCGGCCAGCAGCCGGCGCAACTCGTCGCGTAGGTCGGACGACGCGAGCGCGCCGTCGACGTCCGGCGTCTCGGGCAGCTGCTCGGTCGGCCGCTCGCCCCACCACCGCCGGCGCGACTGGTCGATGTGCGCCGTCACGAGCGCCCGCCGGACATAGGGCAGCGGCGCGTCGATGCGCTCCCACTTCTGGTACAGCCGGGTCAGTGCGGTTTGGACGAGGTCCTCGCTGCGGTGGTGGTCGCCGGTCAGCAGCCGGGCGGCGTGCTGCAGGGTGGCGCCGTGCGTCTCGACGAACGCGCGGAAGCCGGCCTCGTCACGCACGGATGGTCCCCACAACAGGTGAGACGAGCTGAGACCTGGCAGAGGTTCGCCGACCACCGTTCACCTGGATGCTGCCTCCTCGTCGGGTTCAGCCGAGATGGTCACTGCTCGTCAGGATCGTTGAGCTCATGGAGGACGCATGCCCACGGTGGACCGCCGACGTTTCCTGCAGTTGACCGGCGGTGCCGGCGGGATGGCAGCCCTGTCCGCTGCGCTGCCCACCAGCATCGCGCGCGCCGCCGCCGTTCCCGCGCACCGCAAGCACGGCTCGATCGAGGACGTCGAACACGTCGTGGTGCTCATCCAGGAGAACCGGTCGTTCGACCACTACTTCGGCACCCTGCGCGGGGTTCGCGGCTACGGTGACCCGCACCCGGCCATCCTGCCCAGCGGCAAGCCCGTCTGGTATCAGAACGACGGCACCAAGGACGTGCTGCCGTTCCGGCCGAACATGGACGACCTCGGGCTCGCCTTCATCCAGGACCTCGACCACAGCTGGGACGGCGGGCACGCCGCGTTCAACGGCGGTCGCTACGACACGTGGGTGCCGATCAAGACCTCTACGACGATGGCCCACCTGGCCCGCCGCGACGTGCCGTTCCACTACGCGCTGGCCGATGCGTTCACCATCTGCGATGCCTACCACTGCTCGTTGCTCGGCCCCACCGACCCGAACCGCTACTACGCCTGGACGGGCTGGGTGGGCAACGACGGCAAGGGTGGCGGCCCGGTGATCGCCAACGACGAGCTCGGGTACTCGTGGACCACGTACCCCGAGCGGCTGCAGCAGGCCGGCGTCAGCTGGCGGATCTACCAGGACGTCGGCATCGGCCTGGACGCCGCCGGCTCCTGGGGCTGGACCGATGATGCGTACATCGGCAACTACGGCGACAACTCGCTGCTGTACTTCGACCAGTACCGCAACGCGACGCCCGGGTCCCCGCTGTACGACCGCGCCCGGGTCGGCACCGACGTGTCGAAGGGCGGCACGTTCTTCGACCAGCTGCGTGCCGACGTCACCGGCGGCACGCTCCCGCAGGTGTCCTGGGTCGTCGCTCCCGAGGCGTTCACCGAGCACCCGAACTGGCCGGCGAACTACGGGGCCTGGTACGTCTCGCGGGTCCTCGACGCGCTGACGGCCGACCCCGAGGTGTGGTCGAAGACGGCGCTGCTCATCACCTACGACGAGAACGACGGGTTTTTCGATCACGTCGTCCCGCCGTACGCGAACACGACCACGCTGCGCGGGGCGTCGACCGTGCCGACCGAGCACGAGCTGTACGTCGGGGCGGAGGGCACGCCGGGGCCCTACGGGCTCGGCCAGCGGGTGCCGATGCTCGTCGTCTCGCCGTGGAGCACGGGCGGCTGGGTGTGCTCGGAGACCTTCGATCACACCTCGATGATCCGCTTCATCGAGAAGCGGTTCGGCGTGCGGGAGCCCAACATCACCCCATGGCGACGGGCGGTCTGCGGCGATCTGACCTCGGCCTTCGACTTCGGTCGAACCCGCACGGCGGCCCCGTCGCTGCCCGGCACCGCCGGCTACAAACCCACCGACAGCGAGCGGCACCCGGACTACGTCCCAGTGCCGCCGGCCAAAGGCGCGGTGCCGACGCAGGAGTCCGGCGTGCGCCCGTCACGGCCGCTCGGGTACGCGCTCGACGTGCACGCCGCGGTGTCGCTCGGGCGGTTGGCACTCACCATCAGCAACCACGGTCGGCTCGGTGCCCAGCTGCAGGCGCGGTCGACGTCGCTTGTCGGCGCACCGTGGAGCTACACGGTCGGAGCGGGCGACGCGGTGTCGCCGGTCTGGCCGGCGGTCGGCGCGTACGACCTGGACCTGCACGGCCCGGATGGCTTCTTCCGACGCTTCACCGGCTCTGGCGCGGCAGCGGTGGAGACGACGCTCGCCGAACTCGATGACGGCGTGGTGCTGACGCTGCGCAACTCGACCCGGTCGACCGTCGTGGCCCAGGTGGCCGATGCGTACGGGCACCGCCGGCACCGCGTCGTGGTGCACGCCGGCCGGTCGGAGTCGGTGCGGAGCTCGACCACGCACTCCGGCGCTTGGTACGACCTCACGGTGACGGTGCCCGGGGATGCGACGTTCGGGCGCACCCTGGCGGGTCGCGTGCACACCGGACGACCCGGTACTAGCGACCCGCAGCTCGGCCGCTGACCCGGCTTGGGTGATCAACAGCGCGAAAGCGTCGCCACGCGACGCTTTCGCGCTGTTGATCATCAGGGGAAGCGGACCCGCTCGACGTCGAGGGCCCGCCCGGCAGCCAGCAACCCTGCGGGGGCGATCCCCTCATGGCCCAGGTATCCGTGCATGTGTTCCGCGGGCGCGTTGCGAGGGCTTCCCGCGTCAACGACGATCACCGACCGGCGCTGGCGCCCGAGCTGCAGTGCTGCGGCGACGCTCAGGTGAACGGGTCGGGCAGGGGCAGCAGGACGTTGCGCTCGTAACGCGCGCCGGAGCGGGGATGCTCAGCCAGCGGCCATTCGCGCCACTGCCAGTGGTTGGCGGCCAGCTCGCGGGACAGCCCGGCCAGCGCCGGCACCGAATCGATCGCGCCGTTCCAGGGTGCCTCGCCCGCGTGATCGAGCATGGTCGTGGCCACGGTCAGCCCGCCGGCCGAGCGCAGTAGCTCGACTACCCGCCCCTGCTGGGGCCAGTCGATCAGCGACGGCGCGGTGATCTCCCACCACGTGCCGTGGGCCGTGATGGCCACCTTGTGCAGGTGGCCGTTGAGCCAGAGGACGACGCTCGGATGCCGCGCCAGCACTGTCTCGAGCTCGGGGCCGAGCACCCGCCGGTCGGAACCGTCCGGGGCCCGGTCGTTGACGAGCGTGGCGAGCGGGTGGTGGCTGGCCAGCACTACGTAGCGCCGGTCACGGTCGGCGGCGGTCAGCTCGGCGTCGAGCCACCCGAGCTGCTCGACGTCCAATGAGCCCTGCCAGCCGCCGTGGCCGTTCACGGTGTCCAGCGCGAGCACCGTCACCCGCGACCCGTGGTCGTGGCGGTAGTACGCCCGGTCGCCGAAGCCATGCCCCGGCGGACGAGCCGTCGGCGTGTGATGTGCGGCGACGAACTCCGCGCGGGTCACGACGCGCCTTGCCGGGTCGGGCGTCACCGGCCGCTGCTCGGCCTGCGCCAGCACGGCGAGCGCCGCGGCCTCGCCGGCATAGATGCCCTCGTGCAGCGCCACCACGTCGACCCAGGCCACCTCCAGCGCGACCGGCTTACTAGCGCCGGTGGTCGTCGTCCCAGCCAGCACGTCGCCGGGCCAGGTCCCATGCACCATCTCGTCGTGGTTGCCGTGGACGCCCAGCCACGGCACGTCCAGCCCGGGGGAGTCGAACGCGCGCCGGGTCGCGGCGTGCAACCCGGGCACCCGGGGGAATCCGTAGCGCGAGCGTGGCAGGCAGGCGCGCTCGGACTCCGGGTGCCAATAGCGCTCGTCGAACGCGTCGTCGAAACCGCCCACCCCCTCGTAGCGCGACGGGTCGCCGGCGTCCGGGTGCACGGTGCCGCCGTCGAGCAGGGCCAGGTACCAGGCCAGCTCGTTGGCCTGGGCGTTGTCGGTGGCGTCACCCGTTGCGATGGCAAGGTCGAGCGGCGCACCGCCCACCGGACCGGCGTTCACTGCATTGACTGCCGCCACCATGGCTGCGGCCACCTGGGTGGTCAGGATCTCGTGGGCCCGGTACGTCCGCATCTCGCCCAGCGCCGTTCGCACGGGGGAGTCGGGATCTGTCCAGCGGTCGAGGAACTCGATGCGGGCGGGGGATTGCGCGTCGCATAGGTGCAGGTCCGACAGGTGCGCGATGCTCAGCAGGACCTCACCGTCCGTGAACTCTTCGTCCAGGACGACGTGCGCTTCGCCCGGCCCGGACACCAGCTGGACGTACCCGCCCCCACCTGGCAGGCCCGCCCGCAGGGTCACGCCCTCACTTCGTTCGGGCCGGCAGGCCGCCATGCCGATTGTCCGCTCCGCAGGCGTCGCTCACGGAGTGGCAAGCAGGACAGGCCGTTCAAGCAGCGCGATCGTGGCTCGCCGGCCGGCGGTCAGCTCGGCGCTGCGGTGCGACGGGATGTCGGCCAGCACCTCGGTGCCGTCGGTCTGCAGCAACCGCAGCCGGGTCGACGACCCGCGGAAGGTCGCCACGACGACCGTCGCCTCGCCGGCGTCGTCGGCGGTGACGACCATGGCCTCCGGGCGGACGAGCACGGTGACCTGCGCGCCCACCTGCGGCCGATCGCCGTCGGCGGGCAAAACCTGCGAGCCGACGCGCACCTGTCCGCCGGCCTCGACGCGACCGGACAGCCGGTTCATCGCGCCGACGAACTCGGCGACGAAGGGGGTGGCCGGCCGGTCGTAGAGGGTGGCCGGATCGGCGCATTGCTCCAGCCGGCCGGCGCGCATGACGCCGACCCGGTCGGCCATCGACAGCGCTTCCTCCTGGTCGTGGGTGACGAACACGGTGGTGACGCCCAGCTCGAGTTGAATGCGGCGGATCTCGTCACGCAGCTGCTCGCGGACCTTGGCATCGAGCGCCGACAGCGGCTCGTCGAGCAGCAGCACCCGCGGCTGGACGGCCAGGGCGCGGGCGAGCGCCACGCGCTGCTGCTGGCCGCCCGACAGCTGGTGCGGGTACTTCTTGACGTGCTCACCCAGGCCGACGAGCTCGAGCAGTTCGACCGCCCGCGACCGACGCGCCGTGCCGCCCTGCTTACGCATGCGCAGGCCGAAGGCGACGTTGTCGGTCGCGGTCATGGTGGGGAACAGGCTGTAGGACTGGAAGACCATGCCCATGTCGCGCTTGCTGGCCGGGGTCCGGGTGACATCGCTGCCGTCGATGAGCAGCGAGCCGGACGTCGGCTGGTCGAAGCCGGCCAGCAGCCGCAAAGCGGTGGTCTTGCCGCACCCCGACGGACCGAGCAGGGCGAGCAATTCACCCGGCTCGATCCGCAGGTCGAGGCCGTCCAGCGCGGCGGTCGAGCCGAAGACGCGGGTGACGCCCCGGTACTCGACCGTGGTGCCCTTCTGGGTTGGCACAGCGGCAAGGGCCGCCAGGTCCAGGATGGGTTCCGCGGTCATCAGCGCTTCTTCTCCCGTCCGCTGCGCCAGTTCAGCGCACCGATTGCCAGCAGGATCACCTCGACGAGCAGCAGGCTGAACACCGATACCGCTGCCTGCACCTGGCCGGAGCGCGTCGGTAGCTGCGCCAGCCACACCGGGAACGGCTTGGTGTAGAGCAGGATCGAGGAGATCGTGTACTCGCCCATCACCAGAGCGAAGCACAGGAACGACGCATTGATCAGGGACGTGCGCAAGCACGGCATGATGACCCGCAACAGCACGTTGGGCCAGCTCGCCCCGAGGTTTCGCGAGGCCTCGACGAGGGTCCGGGCGTCGATGGCCCGGATCCCGGCGTCGATGGCCCGGTAGACGAACGGCATGGCCAGCATGACGTAGAGCAGGGCCAGCAGCAGCGGGTGGTCGGTGTCGCGCAGGTATCGCAAGACGTGGAATGCGAGGCCCTCGTCCTGCCCGGCGGCGGCCCCGTTCTTCGGCGCGGCCTGCTTGTAGACGTCGCTGACGCCGACCACGAGCACGACGGGTGGGAACACCAGCGGCAGCAGCGTGAAGATCTCGACGACCCCGCGCATGCGAGGCAGGCGCAGGTGCAGCAGCAGCTGGGTCGGCAGCATCAGGGCCAGCGTGATGACGATGGTGACGACGCTGATCTCGAGCGAGTAGACGAGCGCTTGCACAAGGGTGATCTGGCCGGTGCCCGGGTTGTTGAAGATCTGGCGGTAGGCCGAGAACGTGATGCCACCGTGCGGGTCCTGGACTGTGAAGCTGATGGCCGCGACGAGCGGGCCGATGAAGTAGATCGCCGCGATCAGCAGGATCAACCAGCGGCCCAGGCGCCCGCGGAGGTTTCGGCGAACGGCCGACGGGCGCTCTGCAGGGGGAGGCAGTGCGTCGGCAACCGCGACGCCCGTCACGACGGGTGCGCTCATGCGAGCCACCTCGACGTCCGGCGCTGCAGCAGCTGATAGACCACGGTGAGCGGCAGCACGATGACAATCATGTCGAGGGCCAGGGCGGCGCCGAGGTTCTCCTGGCCCGGCAGGACGTTGCCCGACAGCACCGATTGGATTCGGATGGTGACCAGCGGGAACGAGGAGTTGATCGCGTACGCCGTGGCAAAGGCCGAGAACGACGAGCAGAACAGCAGCAGCACCGACCCGAGGAAGCTGGGCATCAGCACGGGTCCGGCGACGTAGCGCCAGTACGCCCAGCGGCTGGCGCCGAGGTTCTCAGCCGCCTCGCCCCACTGCGGCTTGAGGCCCTCGAGCGCCGGGGTCATCACCAGCACCATGAGCGGCACCAGGAAGTAGAGGTAGACGAGCGACAACCCCGACAGCTGCGAGAGCTGGACGTGGCCGTCGTCGACGAGTGAGAAGTGGAAGTGGTCCTGCAGGAACGTCGTGAGGATGCCGGAGTTCGCGTCCAGGGTGGCGATGAACAGGAACGCCAGCGGGATGCCGCCGAAGTTGGCCAGCACCGCCGACGCCGAGGTGACGACTTGACGCAGGATCGAGCTCCGGGAGTTGACGACCGCCCAGGCAAGGACCACCCCGAGCACCGCCCCCAAGACGCCCACGATCGCCGAGAGCTTGACGCTGGTCTCCAGCGAGGTCAGGTACACCCCGCGCAGCGACTGCGACACGTTGGCGCCGGTGAAGCTCGTCTTCGACGTGTGGACGAACTGCTGGGTGACGGGGTCGCGCACCGTCCCGCTCGAGGTCGTGGTCTTGCGGAACGCGTCGAAGAGAATGAAGCCGATCGGCATCAGGAAGACGAAGCCGACGAAGACGAAGAACGGGGCGAGGCCGAGCCAGGCCAGCCCAGGGCGGTTGCGAGGGCGACGGCGGGGCCGGGAGGTCGTCGCGGCCCCGCCGTCGTTGACGAGTGTTGCCATGAAGGTGCGGTCGTGACCTGGTGATCGGTGATTAGCCGGCGACCGCGGCGGCCCACTTGGCGGTCACGACAGCCTTGGCTGCGGTGATCTGCGCCTGGGTCGGGTTGAACGGGTTCGGGTCGCTCACCGGCGGGATCTTGGCCACGAGGGCCTTGTTCGCGCTGCCGTTGGCCTGCATCGCCACCAGCTCGATCGGGCGGGCATACCCGGCCAGCCAGCCGTTCTGCCCGGCGGAGGCCTCCTGGCTGTAGAGGTACTCCTCCCACAGACGAGCCGCTGCCGGGTGCGGGGCGTTGATGTTGATGGCCTGGGCGTAGTAGCCGGAGACGAGACCGTCGGACGGGTCGGTCACCTTCCAGGAGATGTTCTTGGCCTCGAGCGCCGAGGTCTCGGCCGCGTTCAGGTAGTCCCAGTCGAGCACGATCGGGGTGGCGCCGGAGGCGACGGTCGCCGGGGTGACCTTCGTCTTGTTGAAGATGCCCTCGCCGTTCAGCTTCTTGAAGAAGTCGATGCCGGGCTGGATGTTGGTCGCCGAACCGCCGTTGGCCAGAGCCGCGGCCCAGACACCCTCGAACGCCGCGTTGGCGCTCGTCGGGTCACCGTTGAGCGCGACGGCGCCCTTGTAGGCGGGGTTGTCGAGCTGCTTGATCGTCGTCGGGCAGACCTTGATCTTGTTCGCGTTGCAGCCGATCGAGATGTAGCCGCCGTAGTCGCTGAACCACAGGCCGCCGGAGTCCTTCTGGCCCGCCGGGATGTCGTTCCACTGCGCGACCTTGTACGGGGCGTACAGGCCCTCCTGCGCGCCGGAGACGGCATAGGAGTTGCCGACGTCGACGACGTCCGGGGCACTGGCCTGGCCCTTCGTCGACTTCAGCGCGTTGATCTCGTCGCCACTGGAGCCGTCGGGGTTCTCGCTGGTGACGCTGATGCCGTACTGCTTCTTGAAACCGGCGATGATCGAGGCGTAGTTGGCCCAGGTCGGCGGCAGCGCGATGACGTTGAGCTTGCCCTCCTTCTTCGCAGCCGCGACGAGCGCGTCCGTCCCGCCGCCGGCCTGCGCGGACTGCGTGGTCGACCAGTTGACCTTGGTGCCGCTGCTTGCAGCGGACGTGCTCCCGGTCGAGGTGCTCGCCCCGCTGCCGGACGACCCGCTGCCGGACGACCCGCTGCTGCTGCAGCCCGCCAGCGCGAGTGCTGCTGCGGCGGCCAGCGCTACCGCTCCCACTACCTTGCGTTGCATCGAAGCTCCGTCTCACGTTCGTCATCCGGGCGGCTGCCCAAGCGAGATCACGTTGACCGATCTGGTGTCCGGTTGTTCGCCTTCGGCGTGAACGTCAATTGAATTGCAAGCCAACTCGTGGGCCGTCCACTTCTGGATTTGTGTCTTCGGCTCACGTTCTCGCCGCCGGAACGCGCTAGGTTCCAGAGCGAAGACGCGCGATCGGGGGCCTCATGAGCTCGATTCGGTACGACTACGTCATCGTCGGCGGGGGTTCGGCCGGGTGCGCCCTGGCCAACCGGCTCTCGGCCGACCCGAGCAATCGGGTGCTGGTGCTCGAGGCCGGTCGCCGGGACTCACCGTGGGACGTCTTCATCCACATGCCGGCGGCGCTGACGTTCCCGATCGGCAGTCGGTTCTACGACTGGAAGTACGAGTCCGAGCCCGAGCCGTTCATGGACGGCCGGCGGGTGTACCACGCCCGGGGCAAGGTGCTGGGCGGGTCGTCGAGCATCAACGGGATGATCTTCCAGCGCGGCAACCCGATGGATATCGAGCGCTGGGCCGCTGACCCCGGCATGGAGGCGTGGGACTACGCGCACTGCCTGCCCTACTTCAAGCGGATGGAGGACTGCACTGCTGCGGCAGCGGACGACCCGTACCGCGGCCGCGGCGGTCCGCTGACGCTCGAGCGCGGCCCGGCCAGCAACCCGTTGTTCCAGGCCTTCTTCGACGCCACCGTTCAGGCCGGTTACCTGCGCACCGACGACGTGAACGGCTTTCGGCAGGAGGGCTTCGGCCCGTTCGACCGCAACGTCCAGCGAGGTCGACGGTGGTCGGCGGCACGGGCCTACCTGCACCCGGTGCTCGACCGCCCCAACCTCGAACTCGTCACGCTCGCGTACACGACCCGGGTGATCTTCGACGGCACCCGCGCCACCGGCGTCGAGTACGAGCGCGGCTTCGGACGATGTCGTAGCACGCACGTGGCGAACGCCGGCACCGTCGTGCTGTGCGGCGGGGCGATCAACACCCCGCAACTGCTACAGCTTTCAGGTGTCGGCAACGCCGCCGACCTCGGCGCCCTGGGCATCGACGTGCGCGCCGACCTGCCGGGCGTCGGGGCGAACCTGCAGGACCACCTCGAGGTCTACATCCAGTACGCGTGCACCCAGCCGGTGTCGATGCAGAAGTACCTGAAGCGCCGCTACATGCTGCCGATCGGTGCCGACTGGCTGTTCCTGCGCCGCGGTCCGGGCGCAACCAACCACTTCGAGGGCGGTGGTTTCGCGCGCAGCAACGACGACGTCGCCTACCCCAACCTGATGTTCCATTTCCTGCCGATCGCGGTGCGCTACGACGGTTCGGCGCCTGCCTCGGGTGACGGTTACCAGGTGCACATCGGGCCCATGTACTCCGACGCCCGCGGCACGGTCAAGATCGCTTCGACCGATCCGCACGTCAAGCCGAAACTACAGTTCAACTACCTGTCCACCGACCAGGACCGCCGCGAGTGGGTCGAGGCCATCCGCGTCGCGCGCAACATCCTCAGCCAGCCGGCGATGGCGCCCTACAACGGCGGCGAGGTGTCGCCGGGGCCGTCGGTCGACACCGACGAGCAGATCCTGGATTGGGTGCGCAAGGACGGCGAGACCGCGCTGCACCCGTCGTGCACGGCCAAGATGGGCATCGACGCGCTGTCGGTCGTCGACCCCTCGACGATGCGCGTGCACGGGCTGGAAGGGCTCACCGTCGTGGATGCCTCGGTGATGCCCTACGTCCCGAACGGCAACATCTACGCGCCGGTCATGATGGTGGCCGAGAAGGCGGCTGACCTCATCCTCGGCAACACCCCGCTGGCCCCCGAACCGGTCGAGTTCTACCGCCACCAGCCGTCTACGGCTGCGGGTCAGGCCTAGCTCGGTGGAGGCCCTCTGGATCGGCGGCGAGTGGCGGGCGGCCCGGGACGGGGGACTGCGCGAGATCCATTGCCCCGCCGACGGCTCGCTCGTCGCCACCGTGTCCGAGGCCGGACCCGATGACACCGCCGACGCCATCGCCGCCGCCCGCGAGGCCTTCGACGCCGGTCCGTGGCCGGCGACCGTCGAGGCCGAACGGGCGGCGCTGCTAGGGCGCGTCGCAGAGCTCATCGAGCGCGATGCCGCCGACTACGCGCGTGCGGAGTCGCTCGACACCGGCAAGCGGCTCGTCGAGTCCGAGTACGACATGGCCGACATCGCGAACTGCTTGCGCTACTACGCAGGCATCGGCGGCACCGAGGCCGGGCGGGTCGTCGAAACCGGGCGGGCCGACGCGATCAGCCGCATCGTCCATGAACCGGTGGGCGTGTGCGCGCTCATCACGCCGTGGAATTACCCGCTGCTGCAGACAGCGTGGAAGGTCGCGCCGTGCCTGCTGGCCGGTAACACCTTTGTGCTGAAGCCCAGCGAGCTGACACCGTCCACCGCGATCCTGCTCATGAAGACGCTGGCCGAGGCGGGCCTGCCCTCCGGGGTGGCCAACCTGGTGCTCGGTGCCGGGCCGGTGGCCGGGCCACCGCTGTCCGAGGATCCACGCGTCGACCTCGTCTCGTTCACCGGCGGCGTCGCGTCTGGTTCCGCGATCGCTTCGGTGGCGGCGCGAACGGTGAAGCGGGTGGCCCTTGAGCTCGGCGGCAAGAACCCCAATGTCGTCTTCGCCGACGCCGACTTCGAGACCGCGGTCGACTTCGCATTGACTGCCGTGTTCCTGCACTCGGGCCAGGTGTGCTCGGCCGGGGCGCGACTAGTCGTCGAGGAATCGCTGCACGACCAGTTCGTGGCAGAGCTCGTCGAGCGGGCGCGCGCCATCAGACTCGGTGGCCCGTTCGACGAGGCTGCCCAGGCCGGGCCGTTGATCTCGGCCGCGCACCGCGACAAGGTCGAGGCCTACGTCAAGCAGGCGCTCGCCGACGGCGCCGTGCTGCGCTGCGGCGGCGAGCGGCCGGCCGACCCCGGCCTCGTTGACGGGTTCTACTACCGCCCGACGATCCTCGACCGCTGCACCAGTGCGATGGCCTGCGTGCATGAGGAGTCCTTCGGGCCGGTCCTCACCGTGGAGACGTTCACGACCGAGGACGAGGCGGTGTCGATCGCCAACGACACCGACTACGGATTGGCCGGCGGCGTGTTTACCGGCAACGCCGGCCGGGCGCAGCGGGTAGCGGGCAGGATGCGGCACGGCACCGTCTGGATCAATGACTTTCATCCCTACGTCCCACAGGCCGAATGGGGTGGGATGAAGCGGTCCGGCAACGGCCGGGAGCTGGGGTTGCAAGGCCTCGACGAGTACCGGGAGACGAAGCACATCTGGCACAACATCGACCCGAAACCGCAGTACTGGTTCCCCCGCTGACCCCCGGGAGGTTCTGCCGTGACCACAACTCGCTCCGACGCCGACGATCTTGCCGAGTTCGGCCCGCACGGCCGGCAGAGCGAGGTGCTGGCCGAGCACCGTGCGCTGCCCACCGACAGCGGGGTGCCCGCGGCGTAGACCTGGGGCGTCACCTCGGCGGGGATGCGTCGTTGGACGGGTGGGGACCCCCCAACGCCGCGTCTTCATCGTCGAAGGAGCTCGCCCGTGCGCCGACTCGCCGCCGTCCTGTCCGCCGCCGTCCTATCCGTTGCTGGGGTCGTGACGATTGCCCAGCCGGCCGGAGCGGCCACCGGGCTGCGTTACGTCGCGCTCGGCGACTCCTACAGCGCGGCCTCGGGCAACGTGCCACCGGATCCGAGCTCGCCGGCGTGCCTGCGCTCGACCGTGAATTACCCCCACGTCATCGCCGCCGCCATCAAGGCCCAGCTCACCGACGTCACGTGCGGCGCAGCCGAGACCAAGGACTTCACCACCTCGCAATACCCCGGGGTCGCCCCGCAGTTGGACGCGGTGCACTCCGACACCCAGCTGATCACCATGACGATCGGTGGCAACGACAGCGGCGTGTTCATCGACTCGATCCTGGAGTGCGGTGCTGCCGGTATCTCCACGGCTGGCCAGGGCCACCCGTGCCAGGACCGCTACGGCTCGTCGTTCGTGAACACTATCCGCAACACCACTTATCCGTCGCTCGTCAAGGCGTTGAAAGCGGTGCGGGCCAAGGCTCCGAAGGCGCGGGTGGCGATCCTCGGTTACCCGTGGATCGTGCCGGCCAGCGGCGGTTGCTTCCCGCAGCTGCCGATCGCAAGCGGCGACGTCCCGTACCTGCGCAACGAGCAGTCCGTATTGAACGACGCGGTTCGCCGTGCGGCCGCGGCCACCGGTGCCACCTACGTCGACCTGTCCGTCGTCTCCAACGGCCATGACGCGTGCAAGCCGATCGGCACCCGCTGGATCGAGCCGGTGGTCGGCGGAACGAACCCGGTGATCGTGCACCCGAACGCGCTCGGCGAGTCGAAGATGGCCGCCCGGACGGAACAGGTACTCAACCTGCGCTGACCCGCCGGTACATGTCGTGATGCGGCAGTCCGGTGTACGGCTCGACATACTCTGCGGTATCGACGACAAAGCCGTTGCGTTCGTAGAAGGCGACGGCGACCTGCCGAGCCATGCACCACAGCAGTCGGCCACCGCGGTCCGTCACCGCATCGACTGCGCCGCCGAGCACCTGTGCGCCGACGCCCTGGCTGCGCCGGGCGGGGTCGGTGGCCATTCCCCGTAGCTGCCAGGCAGCCGGCTCGTTGCGATGCGGGTACGGGTGCGGCACCAGGACGCACGCCCCCACCACGACGTCACCGTCGAGAGCAGCCAGATGCACGGCGTCGGGCAGGTCGTCGCCGAACATCAGCGTGCCCACGGCGTGGTGCGGGCGCAGCACCGCTCGCCGCAGCTCGGTGGTGACTGCAGCCTCGACCATGGCGACTCGGAGCGTCATGAACCGGGTCGATAGACCATCAGGAACACGATGCCGGTGAAGATGAGCGCCACCACGCCGCCGCCGGCGGAAATCCGGCCGGTCAGGGTGCCCACGGAACGCCCGGCGCCGAGTGCGGTGCTCGCCTTTTCCAGTGTCGGGACGAGCAGGACGAGCACGATGCCGATGGCTACCACCCACAGGACGACCGACAGCCAGATCCACAGGTCGCCGAACTCGCCGGCCTTCGCACCGCCCGAGCCACGGAAGGGCAGCTTCGCGTTCATCAGGCCGAACCCGGCAACGATCACCAGCACCGAGGCGTACGAATAGATCCGCAGCAACCGGGCCGAGCTTGCGGTGGCCGCGCCGTCGCCGGTGCGCACGCCGCGCCCGGCCGTCGTGGCCGCGTGCACGAGCGGTCCGATCGCGAAGATGGCGAACAGCAGGTGGACGGCGAGCAGGATTTTGAACATGGGCCGAGGCTAACCGCCGTGGACGCTCAGCTCGCGCGAGGCCGTCCGCGTCGGCGTTCGAGGTAGTCCTCGACGACGTACTCGCCGAGCGCACCACGCTTGGGCTGGAACACCCGCCCGCCGTTGCGCCGGCCGAGCTCCTGCATGAAGGCGACGAGGCGCGGGTCGTCGTCGAGCATGAAGACGTTGATCGTGGCGCCGCGGCGGGTGCACCGCTCGACCTCGGCCAACGTGGCGGCCAGGGTCTGCGGCGTCGGCGGCCAGGCGAAGTCCGCGAAGCCGTCGGCGGCGAGGTGCGCGGTGGGCTCGCCGTCGGTGATGACGATGATCATCGGGTCGGCGCCGCGGTGCTTGTCGAGGTGGCGGCGGGCAAGCATCAACCCGTGCTGCAGGTTGGTGCCCTGCACGCGGTCCCAGTCATGCTCGACGAGCGCGTTGGGCGTCATCACCCGTGCGTAGTCGCTGAACCCGATGATCTCGATCGCGTCCTGCGGGTACTTGGTGGTGACGAGCGAGTGCAGGGCCAGCGCGGTGGTCTTGGCCTCGCCCCATGTGCCGCGCAGCTCCATCGAGTACGACATGTCGACGAGCAGCGCGATGGCCGTCGAGGAACGTCGCTCGGTCTCGACGACCTCGAAGTCCTCGGCGGCCATCTGGAGGTCGGTGCCGCCGGTGCGCAGCACCGTGTTGCGCAGCGAGCGAACGACGTCGAGCGGTTGCTCGTCGCCGAAGCGCCACTCGCGGCTGGCGCCGGTGATCTCACCGGCCGCGCCGGCGTCGTGGACGTCGTGCGAACCGCGGCCGCGCGACTCGACCATGGCGAACACCCGCTTCAGCGCGGTGCCGCCGAGGCGCCGCAGCGCGCGTGGGCTGAGCCGCAGACCCTCGGACCCGCGCTGCAGGTAGCCCTGCTCGCGCAGCTCGCGCTCGATGCGGCGCAACTGGGCCATGTCGTCGACCGCCGCGCGGCCGAGCGCCCGTTCGATGAGTTCCTCGTCGATGTCGTCGAGGCTGGCGCCGGGGTAGTTCTGGTCGAGCAGCTCACCGAGCTGGTCGAGGTCGGCCAGCTCCGCGATGGCACCGGTGGCGTCGGAGTAACCCATGCCCTGCTCGCCGTCCATGCGGACGCGCCCGTTCCACGGCAGGTCCGGGCGCGCGGACTGCAGGCCCGCCTGCAACCGGGCCATCTCGTCGGCCAGGCCGGCCTGGCCCATGGCCTGCGCCATGAGGTTGGCCATCTCCTCGCGCTGCTCGGGCGTCAGGGATTGCATCAATTGCTGGGCTGCAGCGGCGCGGCGGGCCAGCTGGTCGACGAGCTCGTCCAGGTTGGCCGGGTTCTCTGGGAAGAAGTCGCCGTAGTTCTCCATGAACTCGGCGAAGTCCTCGGGGGTGTGCTCACCGCGCGCGTCGGCGTCGAGCATGTCGTTGAGTGCCGACATCATCTCGCGGATGCGGGCGAAGTCCTCGGGCGTGGCGTTCTGCATCGCCTGCTTCATGCCGTTGAACTGCGCGTCGAGCACCTCGCTGCGCAGCATGTCCTGGATCTGCTGATACGTCTCGCGAGCCTCGGCCGAGCGCCACTGGTACTCGGCCAGCTCGCGCACGGCGCGGGCGGTGTCGTGGGGCAGCGTGTCGAGCTCGGCCTCGGCCATCCGCGCGGAGTCGTCAGGGATCGGGAACAGCGCCCGCTTCTCCTCCTCGACGGCCTGCTCGAGCAGCTCCTTGACCTTGTCGAGCGTGCCGTCCAGGCGCCCGCTCTTCCGCAGCTGGCGGGCGCGTTCCATGGCCTGTCGACGCAACGAGTCGAGCCCGTCGCGCCCGTTGCTGCCGCGGCGCAACAGTCGGTTCAGCGCCTCCCGCGGCGACATGCCGGACAGCACGTCGTCGCCGATGTCGTCCAGTGCCTGCCGCACGTCGTACGGCGGCTCCATGGGATCCGCACCGCCGGCCCAGGCTCCGTAGCGGTATTCATTCGGCACCCGCCCGACGGTACTCGTGAGAGCGCCTGTGCGGACGCGCATGCGCGAGTGCGCAGCAGGCGGTTACTGGGGGGCGGGCAGGGTGACGAAGGTGAAGTCCCGCGCCAGCAGCGCAGGGATGACCGTCTCCAGAGCCCGGTAGGTCTCGGAGCGGTTCCCGCCGCCGTCGTGGCACAGGATGATGTCGTGCGGGCGGGCGGCGAGCATGGCGCCGCGGATCGCGGCCACGCCGGGCAGGGCCCAGTCACGTGGGTCGATGTCCCAGCCGAGCGGCATCATCTGTTGCCTGGCGACCTCGGCGAAGACGTCCGGGCCCCACACGCCGCCGGGGGCACGGAACTGCCGCGGCCGGAACCCGCACGCCCGCACGATCGCGTCGGTCGTGTCCAGCAGTTCGTCCCGGATCCGGTGCGCCGACAGCGAGGGCAGGTTCAGGGGGTGGTGCCAGGTGTGGTTGCCGAGGTGATGACCTTCCCCGACTGCGGCCTTCAGCAGCTTCCTGTTCTCGTGCACCTGCTCGCCGATGACGTTGAACGTCGCGCTCACGTGATGTTTCGCCAGCAGGCGCAGGTAGCGAGGCGTCCACACCGGGTGCGGACCGTCGTCGATCGTCAACATGATCGTCCGCTTGGGGAACCGGACGTCGAGGCGGCGCGCGGTGTAGGAGTCCAGTCGGCTGATGGGTTGCGCCCAGGTGTGCATCCACGTCGCCGCGTCGGGCACCGACGCGGCTGTTGCCGGCGGGCCCGCGGCAGCGATGCCGGCTGCTGTCAGCACACCCGCGGCGACGCCGAACAGACCTGCGCTCAGCAGGCCCCGGCGGCTGACCTCTTCTCCGTCGTCCTGGGACGAGCCTTCGTCTCCCGGCTGCATGGCGTTCCTTCCGACGTGCTCAAGCGAGCTTCGTCCAGAAGACGCCAAGCCGGGGCGTCGCGTTGCAGGCACGCCGATTCGTTACCGTGCCGTGTTGCTGACGTGCGAGCAGGAGCGGTCAGCCGCTGTAGTGCGGCCCCAGGTCGACTACGTAGGCGGGAATTGCGTAGCGCTCGTTGGTCACCGGGCCGCTGCTGTCGGTGATCGCCACCCGTGACTCGATCCGGAGCTGCCCACTGGCCGCGTGCCCGGACACCACTGCACCGGGGACGGCACTCAGGAGCTCCCCACCGCCCGATGACGGGTCGTTGTCCTCGCCGGGCACATTGACGCACAGGGCGCCGGCTACGTACGCGACCTGTGCGCCGAAATGGTCGTAGGCCTCGTCGCCGCCGGGCACCCCCGGGCTGTTCTGGGTGACGGCGCTCGCGTGCCGGGCGGTCTGGGACTTGGGAGTCACCGTCATGATGTCGACGGTCCCGGCGCCCTTGACGCGGCCGACCGCCTCACCCGGGACACCGACCGACACGGTCGCCGCGGAGTTCGCATCGAGGTCGTAGGGGGACGTGACAGCGGCACCGAACCGATCGCCGGCCTCGGCGGCTCCGGAGATGCCGGATGTGTTCTCGGTCAGGGTCTGGATCAAGGTGGCTGCGCCGTTGACCACGCGGTAGTGGTCGACGGCTCCCGCACCTTCGACCCCGCTCACCGTGCGGTCGGGGGCAGCGATCCACAGGTCGTGCCCGCGGGCGACGACCGCCGAGCCGAAGTGCTCGCCGGCCGTCCGCCCGGTCAGCGTGACGGCGCCGGTCGCCGCGAGGAAGGTCAGCGCAGCACCGAACGTGTCGTTGGCCGAGGACGACCTGCCGAAGCGCGACTCGCCGAAGCGCTGCGTCGTCCTCCTGGTGTCCGGGGCGAAGTAGATGTCCACGGCCCCCGCGCGGGCCTGTCCGCCCTCGGCTGCGTCCGGCACCCCGACAACGACGTCGGACTTCGCGTCGCCGTCCGTATCGGCCGGCGAGGAGTAGACCCCCGCGCCGCGACAGCTCGGCGCGCAGCAGCCCGCGTACCGGCTGATGCAGGGCTCGCGGCAGAGCCGAGGAGCAGGATCGCGCCGCTCGCGAGGACGGGCCCGAAGCGGCGAGGTCTCACCGTGATCTCCTGACGTGGCAGATCAGCTCGATCAGGCGCCGTAGACGGTGCGAGAACCGTCGGTATCCTTCGCCAACCGGCGGTTGAGGTACAGGCCCTCGAGCGCGAACTCGAGTACTGACGCGGCGACGCCGATCGCGGCCGGGCCCTCACCGATGCCCTCGGGCTCGAGGCGGTCGAGCAGGCTGGACAGCACCGGCACGGGGCCGAGCTGGTCGAGTAGTTCCTGGGCCCCCACACCGTCGCCGGTGGTGACGGTGAAGCCGGCATCGAAGCGCTCCTGCAGCACCCGCAGGTCGAGGCCGGCCAGGCGTGACCGGAAGGTCTCGACGATGGCGCGGCGCAGGAGGTGGTCGAGCACCTCGAACTCGCGTCCCTCGTCGGCGTCGTCGAACTCGACCTTGCCTCGCGACGCGGGCACCACGGCGGGCAGGTCGCAGACCCGCGCCACCGCGGCCGGCTCGTGCGACACGGCCGCGCGGCGCACAGCCGAGGCGGCGACCGTCTCGACGGCGCCGATCGCGAAGCGGGCCGAGACGCCGGAGCGCTGGTCGACCTGTGGTGCGTCGCGGACGGCGCGGGCGAAGCGGCCGACAACCTCGAGCAGGTGCTGCGGGACGAGCGGAGCAGCGTGATCCGAATCGGTCCACAGCACCGCCGCCTCCTGAGCGATGAGCGTCAGCTCGTCGGACAGCTCGAGCGGATAGTGCGTGCGGACCTCGGCACCGAAGCGGTCCTTGAGCGGCGTGATGATCCGTCCGCGGTTGGTGTAGTCCTCGGGGTTGGCGCTGGCCACCACGAGCAGGTCGAGCGGCAGGCGCAGCTGGTAGCCGCGCACCTGGATATCGCGTTCCTCGAGCACGTTGAGCAGGGCGACCTGGATGCGCTCGGCGAGGTCGGGCAGCTCGTTGATCGCGAAGATGCCGTGGTTGGTGCGCGGGACGAGGCCGTAGTGGACGGTCTCGGGGTCGCCGAGCGTGCGGCCCTGCGCCACCTTGATCGGGTCGATGTCACCGATGAGGTCGCCGACACTGGTGTCTGGCGTGGCCAGCTTCTCCCCGAACCGCTCGGAGCGGTGCTTCCACTCGACGGCGGTGGCGTCGCCCTGCTCCGTGATCAGGTTCTGGCAGCGCGCGCAGATCGGCGAGTAGGGGTGGTCGTTGATCTCGCAACCCGCGACAACCGGCGTCCACTCGTCGAGCAGGCCGATCAGCGTGCGGATCAGACGCGTCTTGCCCTGCCCGCGTTCGCCGAGCAGGACGATGTCGTGGCCGGCGAGCAGAGCGCGCTCGACCTCAGGCACCACGGTGTCATCGAAGCCGACGATGCCGGGCAGGGACGGTTGGCCGCTCGCGAGCCGGCCGATCAGGTTCTGGCGGATCTCGGTCTTGACCGAGCGCTGGACGTGGTCGGAGGCGCGGAGCTCACCGATGGTGCTGGGTCCGGGATGCGTCACCCCATTCACGCTACGTCCCGGGTGGCGAGAGGCGCCACCACGTGTCAAATGCGCTGTGCCAGGGTGGTCGCATGGACGAGCTGGACGCCCGGCTGCTGCGCGAACTCGATGCCGCGCCGCGGGTCGGCGTCCTGGAAATCTCGCGCCGGCTCGGCGTCGCCCGGGCGACTGTGCAGGCCCGGCTCGACCGGCTCGTGGCGGGCGGGGTGATCGCGACGTTCGCACCGACGCTCGACCCGATGGCGATGGGTTACACGGTGACCGCATTCGCCACGCTGGAGATCAAACAGGGTCGCGGGCAGGCGGTGCTCGCCCATCTGCGTCGGATAGCCCAGGTGCTCGAGGTGCACACGATCACCGGGCCGGGCGACATGCTGTGCCGGCTCGTCGCGCGCTCGAACGACGACCTGCAGGTCGTGCTGGACGAGGTGACGCAATGCGTCGACATCGTCCGGTCGTCGTCCGTGATCGCGTTGTCAAACCCCGTACCGCACCGCGTCCTGCCCCTTGTCTGAACTACCCGGTGAACGGCTTGGCCGTGACGAGCTCGACCTTCATCCGCTTGCCGCTGGGCGTCTCGTACTCGACGGTGTCACCCTCGTTCGCACCGGTGAGCGCCTTGCCCAGCGGTGACTGGGCGGAGTACACCTCGACGCCGGCCGTCTCAGCCTCCTCACGCGACCCGATGAGGAAGGACTCGGTCTCGTCGTCGCCGTCGAAGCGGACGGTGACGAACATGCCGGGACCGGCCACGCCATCGCTGACCGGCGCCTCGCCGACCTTCGCGCTGCGCAGCAAGGTCTGCAGCTGGACGATGCGTCCCTCCTGCTTGCCCTGTTCCTCGCGTGCGGCGTGGTACCCGCCGTTCTCCTTGAGGTCGCCCTCCTCGCGCCGCTCGTTGATCTCCTGCGCCATTGCCGGCCGGTTCGCGATCAGCTCGGCCAGCTCGCCCGAGAGGCGGTCGTAGGCCTCCTGGGTCAGGAAGGTGACGTTCGGGCCGTCGGTCGTGGACACAGTGCGCTCCTTGGGTCGAAACATCGAACGTAACACCGCCTGTAGCGTCTGGGACAATGGACGCGTGACGAACCCGGGTCTCGAGCAGCTGCGGCTCATGGCGATCCATGCGCATCCCGACGACGAGTCGAGCAAGGGCGCCGCGACGATGGCGCGCTACGTCGACGAGGGCGTCGACGTCCTCGTGGTCACCTGCACCGGAGGCGAACGCGGCAGCATCCTGAACCCTGCTCTGCAGGGCCGCGCCGATATCGAAGCGAACATGAGCGAGATCCGCCGCGACGAGATGGCTCGTGCCCGCGAGATCCTCGGTGTGCGTCAACACTGGCTCGGTTTCGTCGACTCGGGGTTGCCCGAGGGCGACCCGTTGCCGCCGCTGCCCGAGGGTTGCTTCGCTCTGGTGCCGCTCGAGGAAGCGGTTGAGCGCCTCGTCCGCGAGGTCCGCAGCTTCCGCCCGCACGTCGTGACGACGTACGACGAGAACGGTGGCTACCCCCACCCCGACCACATCCGCACCCACGAGATCTCGATCGCTGCTTACGAGGCCGCGGCCGATCCCGAGCGCTTCCCCGATGCAGGCGAGCCGTGGCAACCGCTCAAGCTCTACTACGACGTCGGGTTCAGCATCGAGCGCATCAACACCGTGCACGAGGCACTGCTCTCGCGCGGCCTCGAGTCGCCCTACAAGGAGTGGAAGCAGCGTGACGAGAAATGGGGTGATCGGCGGCGGCCCGTGCTGACCACGCGCGTCCCGGTGGGCGACTGGTTCGACCGCCGCGACGCCGCGCTCAAGGCGCACGCCACGCAGGTCGACCCGCGGGGTGGCTTCTTCAAGGTGCCGCTGGAGATCCAGCGCGAGGTGTGGCCGACCGAGGACTTCGAGCTGGCCCGCTCGGAGGTCGAATCGACGATCCCGGAGGACGATCTGTTCGCCGGCATCCGCGGCCTCGACGTGGTCGAGCAGGCGTCGTGATGCACGCAGCTGTGCTGGCCAAGAGCGGCGAGGCGGTGAAGGCCGGTCCGATCGGTCTCGCTGTCATCCTGCTGCTCTGCATCGCCTGCTACTTCCTGTTCAAGTCGATGTCCAAGCACATGCGCACCGTGCGCGAGAACTTCCCGACCGGCGAGGCGCCGTCTCCGAACCCAGTTCCGTCCGACGTCCAGCGCGCCGAGCTCGTCAAGACCGAGCCTGCCGAACGCGTCACGACTGAACGTGCCGAGCCCGACGGGCCCCAGCAGCCGGAGTGATCGGCGGCGCCACCGCGAGACGAGGCCGAGCGGGGCAGTAGATGACCTGCCCCGACTACACTCCTGTGAGCATGCAGGTCTCGCGAGAGCAGGTCATGGCCTTCCGGGTCACCGCGCAGGGCCTGGCGCGCGAAGCCACGTCCGTCGACGAGCTGGCCGTCCTGGACATCGGGGTGCAGCAGGCGATGGGGCACCCCGCCGCGTTCGCCTTCGCGGCGCGCTTGCCGGACGGCTCGGACGTCACCCCGCCGATCGGGCCGGGGGAGGACCTCGCGCTGGCCTGGACGCTGCGCGGTGCCCCGCACGTCCACCGGCGTCGCGACCTCGACGGCCTTGCTGCTGCGCTCGTGCCGCTGTCCGAGGCTGATGCGACCGGGCGGCTGAACGAGACCGGGCCGAGCGTCGCACGCAAGGGTCTGCCCGCCCTCGAGCAGTACGCCACCGCCGTCCGCGAACTTCGCGCCGCCGTGCCGAAGCCGACCGCGAAGGGCACGGTCAGCACCGTCGTCACCCGCAACATACCCGAGGGTATGCGCCGCGAGTGCCGGGCCTGCGGGACGTCGCACATCTCTGATTCGGCGATGCGCGCCGCGTTCCTGGGTGCGGGGTTGGAGCTGGACCCGGACAGCTCGCCGCCGGTGCTGCTCCGTCGTCCGAAGGCGAAGCAGCCCACGCGTGTCGACCCGAAGGCGCTGGCCGCGCTGGCCCGTCGCTACCTCGCGCTGCTCGGGCCGGCCGGTATCGGCGATTTCGCCGACTACATCGGCGCCCGTCGGGCGGACGTCGCGCCGGTCTGGCCGGATGACGTCGAGACGGTGACCGTCGAGGGCAAGCAGCTGCAGGTCGTCCCCGAGGACCTGGACGCGCTGACGTCGGCGCAGCGGCCCGACCTGATCCGGCTGCTGGGCCCCTTCGACCCGTTCCTGCAGGCCGGCGACCGCACCCTGCTCGTCCCGGACAAGGCGGCGCACAAGGCGTTGTGGCCGGTGCTGGGTCGACCAGGGGTGCTGCTCGTCGACGGCGAGATCGTCGGACTGTGGCGCAGCAAGGTCACCAAGACCCGGCTCACCCTGACCGTCGAACCGTTCGCGCCGCTGCCGAAGAACGTGTGGACGCAGGTCGAGGTCGAGGCGGCCCGGGTCGGCGACGCGCGGGGAAAGGACAACGTCGAGGTAAAGCGGAAGGCCTAGAACGGCTTCGCGACGACCAGTTCCACGTTGCGATCGGCGAGCGTCCCGCGCTTGCCGTCGGTGGTTGCGGTCTCGGGATCGCGCTGCGGATCGTTGATGCCGAGCTCGCGGGCGAGCGCAGCCAGTTCCAACGGCGTGGTCGGCTTCGCGGGCCAGCCCGTCGCCGCGGCGTGATCGTAGATCGTGCCGAAGATCGACAGCGTGCCGTCGCCGTTGTCGACGACCTCGACGACCCGCGACTGCTGCGGCCAGTCGATGTGCGAGGCGGTGTTGATCTCCCAGAACCCGCCGCCCACAGCCGTGCCCGCCGGCCGGGCGTGCGGTAGGACGTGGTTGACGTGCGTGTGCCCGTTGATCCAGCCGACGACGTTCGGGTAGCGCAGCAGCAGGTTCTCGACGGTGGTGCCGTTCACGCGGTCGGCGCCGATGACGTTCTCCATTGTGGCGACCGTGTGGTGGCTGAAGATGAGGATGATCTTGTCATGGCCGGTGCCCTTGACCCATGAGCCGCTGGTGTCGAGGTGCCGCGAGCTGTTCGCGTCGAGCTCGGCCTGCAGCCACGCCAGCTGCGCGCTGTCGATCGACCCGTCGTCGTAACCGTTGCGGTTGACGGTGTCCAGGCTGATGCAGTGCACCTTCCCGCGCGTGAAGCTGTAATACGCGGTGCCGTCGGTGACGTTGGTCTGGGTGTACCCGTGCCCGACCGGGGTACCCGAGGTCTTGAAGTACTCGGCGACCATCTGCTGCAACGACAGCATGCGTCGACGCGGGTCGGCGGTGACGAGCCGGACGGGCGCGGCGGTCAGCAGGGTCTGCAGCACCGAGGGATCACCGGCCTGCAGCCGAGCGACGAGTTCGGTGACGCTGAGCCCGGCCGGCAGCCCGACCGGCTTGACCGTGCCGGTGGCAATCAGGCTGATGACCCCGGCCGACGGGATGTTGCCCTGCACGAGACCGTCGTGGTTGCCCATGACGGCATACCACGGGGTACGGAGCCCCGTCGCCGTGAACGGCGCGCGAGCGCGGTCTAGCAGGCCTGGCACGGTCGGGTAGCCGTACTTCGCGCGGTAGTTGTCGACCGATCCACCGCGCGGTGTGCCGTCGGGATGCCAGTAGGCGGTGTCCTGGTCGTCGCGCCCGCCGACGCCCTCCCACTTCGTGGTGCTGCCCGAGTCGGGACGCACCTGCTTGCGGCCGTCGAGCAGGTCGATGTGCCAGCGGACCTCGTTGTACTGGGTGTTGTCGGCGTTGTCGCCGGTGCAGATCGTGAAGTCGATCGCCCGGCCGGTAACCGGTGCGCCGGGCAGCGCGTTGACGGCGCGCACCATCGCCTCGCTCGCGTGCAGTGCGAGCATCTCCCACGGCCGGTAGGCCGACGAGAACGGCGAGACCGACGTCACCGGGCCACCCGGGTCGTTGAACCGGTCGAGGAACTCGACGCGGGCCGGCGATTGCGCGTCGACCAGGTGCATGTCGGTGAACTGGTTCAGCGCCAGCAGTGGGGTGCGGGTGGCCGTGCGGCGCGTGGCGCCGGCGAGCAGGTCACCCCGCATGAGGGTCGGCTCGCCGGGACCGGGCACGATGCGGCGGTAGCCGGTGCTCCCGGGAGTGCCGTGCAGCAACGTTCGGGCCAGCGTGGTGCCGGCCGGTTTGCGCGGGTAGGAGGGGGCCGGTGCCGCAACGGCTGGCCCGCCACCGAGCACCGAGCCGGCGGCTGCCGCCCCGGCCGCCGCAGCGCCGAGGCCCAGCAGCTGTCGTCGGCTGACGCCGGACGGTGTGTCGTTCGAGATCGGTTCGCGGTCGTCGCCAGCGTCGTCGGTCACGTCCTGCACTGTCGCACGCACAGGACGCCGACGCGACCCGATCGGGCGTCAATCCGGTGGTGGTCGCCGCCTAGTCGTTTTGATGTCACCCCTGCGTCGCTTGGCCTCCACTCGACGGGCCTTGGCCGCACGGGAGGGCGTGCGTGGACGGCGCGGCGGTGGCGGCGGACGCAGGGCATCGCCGACGTAGTAGCCGAGCCGGGCCCGGGCCGCGCCCCGGTTCTGCAGCTGTGACCGCTGCTCGGACGCGACGATGCTCAAGACGCCCTCGACGAGACGCGGTGCGAGCTCCTGCAGCAGCCGGGCCCGCTGCACGTCGGTGACCGCGGTCGAGTTCAGCACGTCCCAGCGCAGTTCGACCCGGCTGTCGGTGGTGTTCACCGACTGTCCGCCCGGCCCGGACGAGCGGCTGAACCGCTCGACGAGTTCCACGCCGGGGATCGTCAGCCCTGCGGGCAATCCCCGCTGCGCGCGCAGGATCAGGTCCTCAGCCACTACGGAACGGCGGGGGACGCCTGCACGTCGCGAAGCCAGGCCGTGATCTCGTCGGGGTCGCGCGGGAGCATGGCCGACAGATTGATCGGCTCGCCGTCGGTGACCACGATGTCGTCCTCGATGCGCACGCCGATGCCGCGTAGTTCGGCGGGCACCGAGAGGTCGTGGGCCTGGAAGTACAGGCCGGGCTCGACGGTCAGCACGTGCCCGGCGGCGAGTGCGCCGTTGCGGTAGGTCTCCTCACGGGCGGCCGCGCAGTCGTGGACGTCGATGCCGAGCATGTGCGACGTGCCGTGCAATGTGTAGCGGCGGTGCAGCCCGGCGCCTGGCGTCTCGGGGTCTTCAGCGCACGAGACGTCGGCCGTGACCGGCAGGATGCCCCACGAGTGCAGGTGCTCGGCCAGGACGTACATGGCCGCCTTGTGCGCAGCGAGGAAGTCGGCTCCGGCGCGCACCTCGGCGATACCGGCCACCTGGGCCTCGGCCACGGCGCCGTAGACCTTGCGCTGCTGCGGGGTCCACACACCGTCGACGGGCAGGGTGCGGGTGACGTCGGCGGTGTACAGCTCGTCGGTCTCGACGCCCATGTCGGCGAGCAGCAGGTCACCCGCGGCCACCGCGCCGTGGTTGCGCCACCAGTGCAGCGTGGTGGCGTGCGTCCCCGATCCGACGATGGAGGTGTAGCCCACGTCGTTGCCTTCGAGGCGCGCACGACGCCAGAACGTTCCCTCGAGCCAGCGCTCGCCGCGCACGTCGCCCCGTCCGACAACGTGCGGCAGCTCGCGCGCGACATCCGCGAAGCCACGCGCCGTCGCCTCGCAGGCGAAGCGCAACCGGCCGAGCTCCCACTCGTCCTTGACCAGGCGCAACTCGTCGACGACCTCGGCCAATTTGTCGCCGCCGGCGCCCGGGAGCAGCGCGTCGACAGCTGGGTCGACGCCGCGCAGCAGCTCGACGCGACCGCCGCGGTACGGCGCCAGATCGCTCTCGAGCGCGGCCAGTGGCCGGGTATCGACGCCAAGGACGTCGGCGGTGTCTACGACGCTCGGGACGTTGCCCACCCACACCGCGCCGTGCGAGCGGCTGGTGAAGTAGGCGACCTCGCCGGGCTGGGCGTACTCGCGCACGTACAGCGTGCTGTCGTGGCCGCCTCCCCCCTGGGCGGAGTCGCGCGGCGTCATGACGAACACCGCGTCCGTCACCGTCTCGCCAGTGAGCCAGGTGAACGCGCTGGCGGCCCGGAACGCGTACTCGGTGTCGTTGGCCCGCACCCGCAACTGTCCAGCAGGCAACACGATCAGCGCGCCGGGGAGCGCGCTCGAGAGCTCCCCGCGGCGCTTGGCCGCGTAGGGCGCGCCCTCGGGCCGCGCGGGGTGCGGCATGGGGGCGGCGGGCGCCCAATCCGCGGCAATTGCTTCCCGCAGGTGCGCCGGCATCGGGATGTCGTGCGATGCGGCGTCGTCCTCGGGCGGGGTCTCGCCGGTGGGAACGTCGTCCTGATGGGTGGTGCCGTCAGCCATGTGCAAAGTCTAGGTGCTGCCCGCTCGGCGTCGAATGGCCTAACTTGAGCCCATGACATCAGGGAACAGACCTGCACCGGAGCAGGGCAGCTGGCAGATCCCGGGCGCGGCGAGCCCCTACCAGGCACCGAGCGACGCACCCCGCGGTGACCGTCGGGGCCGGCCGGGGTTGGTGGCGTTGATCGTCGCGCTCACCGAGGTGGTGATCATCGCTGCGGTGGGGAACCAGGCTGTCAGCAAGCATGCGTCCCGCTACCTGTTCGACCATCCGTCGACGTTCCTCGGCCGCGCGGTCGGGTCGTCGCTGCAGCTCGCATGGCGCGTCAAGCCGCTCAGCGCCGACAACCACAACGGCACGCACGCCCTGTACAGCCAGTTCCTGACGATTGCGGTCTTCGTCGTGCTGTCGGCGTTCCTCGCCGCCGTCGCGACCCGCGGACCGATCACGTTCTGGCGGGCCTTCTTCGGGATCTGGACCGGGGTCGTGGCGGCGATCTGCGTGGCCCGGATCATCGGTGGCCTGGTGACCCGGTCCACCGAACCGAACCTCGATCGCATTACCGGCGCGTTCTTCTCGACAATCAGCAACCTGACCGTCTTTGCCGGCCTGGTCATCGGTCTGATCACGGCATTGCTTGCCGCGCTGGTCGCGGCGTCCACCCGGCGCGACGTCGATCGGCCCGCCGTCGCGGCGGCCATGCCAGAGCCCGCCTACGTGCCCGAGTCACCGCCGCCGTTCTACGGCAACGCGGCTCAGCCACATCCACAGCAGCAGCCCCAGCCGGCCGGGTACGAGGAGACCGACGGGCGCACCATGCAGATCCCGCGGTTCGACCCGCGCGGCGGCCAGCAGTGGACGCCGCCGACGACCGAAGGGCAGGACACGCAGGCCCTACCGCGGTCGACGGACGACGACCGGCGCGGTTAAGTTCAGTACCTCGAAGCTCATTCCCGCTGCCCGCAACCGGTCGATCAGCGCCTCGCCCATGGCCGCGGCGGTGGTGACCTGACCCGACGTGTCGGGCAGGTCGTCGAAGGCGAGCGACAGCGCCGACTCGCCGAGCATCTTGGCCGTCTCGTCGTAGCCGGGATCGCCACCCGAGACGCGGGTGCGCACCCGGTCCGCGCCGGCCTCGCCGACGAACGTCACCGCGAACCAGCTCTTGGCCCGCCGCTCGGCCGACGGGCCCTGGCCGGGCGCGAGACGGCGCTGCAGCGCCCGACGGGCCGGGGGGACCTGGGCGGCCAGCGCCAGGGCACCGACGCCGGCCACCCCGCCGAGGGCGAGCGGCAACCGCGGGACGACAGCGAAGTGCGAGTAGCGGAAGTCCGGACCGTAGCGGGCCAGCGCACGTCCTGAGCGCGCCACGACCTGCGGGTCGACGGTGGGCAGCGGGACGGCCCAGCCGCCGTCAGGTGCGCGGTGCGGACGGCCGAGCGACGAGCGCGACCGACGCTCGCCGGACTCGATCGACGCTGCCTCGCGGGCGCGACGGGCCCGCGCGGCGGCGATGTTCTGCCGTGGCCGTCCGAAGGCGGTCAGGGCCGACGCGAACGTGCCGCCGGAGGCCGCGCCGCTGGCCGATACGTAACCGGTGATCGTGATCGGCCCGTCCGGCGGCAGCTGCAGCACGGTGAACAGCACGCCGAGGTCGTGCGGGATCGAGTCGAAGCCGGCGGCATGCACCAGCCGGGCACCGCTGCTAACCGCGGTCTCGTGATGGCGCAGCCAGCTGGTGTCGACGAACTCCGGCTCGCCGGTGAGGTCGAGGTAGTCGGTGCCGGCCGCGGCGCACGCGGCGACCACACCGTCGCCGTAGAGCGCGTACGGGCCGACGGTCGTCGCCAGCACACGTGCGGAAGTCGCGAGCGTGCGCAGCGAGGCCGTGTCGTCGGTGTCGGCGCTGAGCAGGGTGATCTCGCGCTGGCCGATGCCGTTCACCGTGGCAGGCAGCCGGTCGCGGACCGCGGCCAGCTTGTCCTTGTCGCGCCCGGCGAGCGCCAACCGGCAGTCCGCGGGCGCGTGGGCGGCGAGGTAGGCGGCGGTCAGCTCGCCGGCGAAGCCGGTGGCGCCGAGCAGGACGATGTCGTGGTCACGCGACCCAGCGGCAGGCATGCGACGAATCTAGTGCGTGCCTCGCGACGTCAGCGCAAGGCTGTGTAGCTGACCCGCAGCCGCGCGTACTTGAGGTCGAAGTCGTTGACGCCCTTGTAGCGCCCGGTGAGCAGCACGCTGACGTAGACAGCACGTCCGCGGTTGATGTGCCCGGCGGCGGGCACCGAGGCGATCGAGTACCAGCGGCTGCCGGACCGGGCGACCTTCGCGTACGACGGTATCTCCAGCCCGCCGTCCGTCCGGTCGATGACCACGCTGAGTTCGGACGGGCGGTGGGCCGAGCGGCCGTACACCTGGAAGGTGAACCGTGCGTAGCGGATGGCTCCCGGGACCGTGAACCGGTAGGCCGCATACGCGAAGTCGCCGGTGGCCGGTGAACAGGCATTGCGCAGCACCACGCCGTACGGGAAGGTCGACCCCCGCTTACGGGCGGTCGAGCACAGGTCGGTACCGCCGGCCGAACGGTAGGACGAGCCGCGGTGCTGGACGTATGCGATGCGCGACACGAGCTTCTTGTCCGACACCGTGACCTGGTCGTTCGCTGCCAGCCGCCGGTTGCCGGCCGAGTCGGTGATCGAGTACTGCCAGCGGTAAACACCGGCGGTGACGAGGTGTCCGCGGGCATCGCGACCGTTCCACGTCAAGGTCGTGCGACCCGCGGCGCGGCGAGCGCTGAGGATGCGGACCACGGCTCCGCGGCTCGAGCGGATCGTCAGCGTCACGGTGCCCGCCTCGTTCGCTGCGACGCTCGGGGCGAACACGTCGCGGTACCCGTCGCGCACCGGGAAGAAGGTCGTGCCGGCGCCGGTGAGGCCCGACAGCGTGGGGGTCACGGTGTCGACGGTCCCTACCGTCTCGGCGTAGCCGCCGAACGCGGGGGAACTGCCGGTTGGACTCGTGGTCTGCAGCGCAAGCGTGTAGCGCCCGTCAGGCAGCCGGTTTCCGCGAGCGTCCACCCCACGCCACGTCCAGGCGTGCGTGCCACGCGCCAGCGTGCCCAGTGCGTCACTGCGCACGACGACGCCCGAGCTCGTGATCGTCCTGGCCGTCACCTTCTCGCGGTCGGGCAGCGTGTAGCGCAGCGCGGCGGTGTCGCCCGAGCGGTCACCGTTTGGGCTGATCGCGGGCTTGGTCAGGGCGTTGATCACCGGGTGCAACGAGCGGGTGGTGACTGTGAACGGTTGGCTGCCCGCCCCCGCACACGACGTTCCGGAGGTCGTACACAGCACGACCTGCACCGTGTGCTTGGCGTCGGTCAGCTGGCTGCCGTTGACCAGGAACGCGTACGGCGAGGTAGCGGCGAAGCCGGCCGGTTTGCCGCTGATCAGTAACCGCGCGCCACCACCCGACGGGTGCTCGGCGGTGACGGTGAACCGACCGGTGACGTGGGCGCCGGCGGTCGGCGTCGACACGGTGGGTGCGGTGTTCGCCAGGTCGACCGTCGTGCTCACCTGGCCGGCACCGCATTCGCCGTAGGCGCTGCAGGCTCGGGCGTAGACGGTGCGCGAACCGTTGGCGTAGCCCCAGCTCTGGAACGCCAGGTTCGCTGTGCCGGCGTCGGCGGTCACCGGCGCCGTCCACGTCCCGCTGTCCAGCCGGAACTCGACGGCCGGTGAGGTGGTGGTGGCCTGCAAGGTGATCTGGTCGGAGTTGCCCTGGACCGACACCCCCGTTGGCGGCTCGGTCGGCGGCAGGTTCGCCAGCGCGCGGGCGAAATCGACCTGCCCGGCACCCAGACCCTGCCCGGCGAACCCGCTCGCCGACGCAACCAGCGCATGGCGCAGCTGGGTGACGGTCAGCCCGGGGTCGGTGGCTTTGAGCAGGGCCGTTGCCCCGGCGACGAGCGGCGCCGAGAAGGAGGTGCCGTCAGCCTGCGTGTAACCCGACCGGGTGGCGAAGTAGTCCGAACCCTGGGTCGGTGACGTCGATCGAATGCCGACACCGGGTGCTGCCAGCGTCACCCACGGGCCGTAGCTGGAGAAGTCGGCCCGCGTGTGTGCGGCGGTGTCGACGGCGCCGACGGAGACGACACCGGGGTAGGCGGCCGGGTACTGCTTGGCCGAGTTGCCGTCGTTTCCGGCGGCGGCCACGACGACCACCCCGTGGGCGATGGCATTCTCGACCGCTGTCTTCTCGGCGGCGCTGTAGTCGGTGCCGCCGAGGCTCAGGTTGATGATGTCGGCGTGGTTGCGGACCGCCCAGTTGATACCGGCGATCTCGTCGTCGATGGACAGGTCACCGTCCGGCCCGGCGATCTTCACGCCGAGCAGGCTGGTGTCGTAGCCGGCGCCGGCGATGCCGAGGTTGTTGTCGGTGGCGGCCGCGGCCACGCCCGCGACGAAGGTGCCGTGCCCGACCTCGTCGGTGATGTTTGTGCCGCCGTTGTCGGCGTTGTAGGTGCCGACGATCTTCGACGCCAGATCGGGGTGGGACACATCGATCCCGGTGTCGATCACCGCGATGCGTACCGACGACGAACCGTGCGTGACATCCCACGCGCTGGGGGCGTTCACGCTGGCCAGGTAGTTCTTCTCGTTCGCGTATTGGGGGTCGTCGGGCACGTCGAACAGCAATCGGGTCACCGGCGCCTCGACGCCGGTGACCCCGGTCGTCGCGCGTAGGGCGACCTCGGCCGCAGCGCGGTGCTCGGCCGGCACCTCGACGGAGAACGCATGATCGGCGGGGAAGGTGTGCCGGACGTCGATCGTCGAGCTGGCGGCGTCGGCGGCAGTGGCTCTGACGGCGGCAGCATCGCCGACGGCGTGCACGATCAAGACGACGGGATCGCCGGCGGGGGGCGGGTCGTCGGTGACCGGCGTGGCGTGCGCGGAGGCGGCGACGGCCAGTGCGGTCAGGACGGCGATTCCCGCGCATGCGACCCGGCGCACTCGTGCGGATGCCATGTGTCCCCCGATGTCGCCCCGAGTCCACCGGCAGACCGAGCTGGCGTCCGTTGCTGCGAGCCGACACGGCGCCGGCACGGTGATCACCGAGCGGACGCCGCAATGCTGCGGGCGGCGTTCGGCGATTGTCAATAATTGGCAATAACGCCGCGGCGAACTCGGGACAACTGCGGACAGATCCCCCACCGGGGCCATCGGCACCGGTGGGGGAAGCGTGGCTACAGGCCGGGGCCTTCGGCGCGCAGCTTGTCGACCTCGGACATGGCCTCGCGTAGGCCGCTGAGCCACTCGTCGGTGTGCTCACCGACCAGCTTGACGCACCAGCTCAATGCGTCCGAACGCGAGCGAGCGACGCCTGCGTCGACCAGGGTGTCCAGTACGCGCCGCTCGTCGTGCCGCAGTCGCGTCATGACCGGAACCGCGAGGTGGGTGAACAGCACGCGGGTCTCGCCTATCGAGGCGCCCCACGCAACTTTGCGCCCGTAGCGCGCCTCGGCCTCGAAGCCGATCTTGACCCGGGTGTCGCGGGTGTCCTCGCGGAAGCGCCCGATGCGGCCCTCGGCCGCAGCATTGGACTCGGGTCCTGCTTCGGGGGCGGGCAGCTCGCCGATGACGACGATCTCCTCGCGGTCGACGGTGACGGTCGGCGGGCCGGTGAACCAGTTGTCGGGCAACCGACCCGCGAACCAGTCGGCGGCGTCGTCGGCCGGCGGCAGATCGGCCTGCTGCCAACCGCCGCGCATCCCGCGGCCGCCCCGCATCCCGCCGCCGGGTCCGCGTCCGCCGGAGTCGTGCCCCAGACCACGGCGACCACGGTGCTCACCGCGTCCGCCGCGTTCGCTGACTTCGTCGTGCTCGGTCCGGAAGCGTCGCTCCGACGAGCCATGATCTCTGCTGTGCATATCGCACTCCTTACGTAGTTGCAGTAATTACATGATTACATACCACGGAAGGACAGCCGAGCCCCGGGGGTGCCGGAACGGGACATGCCGGTCAGCTCGCGAAGACGGCGAGCCAGATAGCGATGTAGTGGCACGTCGCCGCGACCAGCGTGCAGAGGTGGAACACCTCATGGAAACCGAAGGTGTTGGGCGCCGGATTCGGTCGCTTCGTTGCGTAGACGATGGCGCCGTAGCTGTAGAACAGCCCGCCGACGGCGATGAGCACGAACGCGGCGACGCCCCCGGTGTGCAGCAGATCGGGGAAGACGAACACCGCGACCCACCCGAGGGCCAGGTAGCACGGTGCAGAGATCCAGCGCGGATGGCCGGGCCAGAACAGCTGCAGACCGACGCCGACCGCCGCGCCACACCAGACCGCGATCAGTACGATGATCATCGAGTTGGTCGGCAACGTCAGGACGGCGAGCGGGGTGTAGGTGCCCGCGATGAACACGAAGATCATCGAGTGGTCGAGCCGTTTCATGACCCGGTGGGCCTTCGGGCTCCAGGACCGTCGGTGGTAGAGCGCGGAGATGCCGAACAGCAGGGTGACGGTGGCGGCGTAGACCGAGGTCACGGCGCCTGCGGTGCCGCCTCGCAGGGCGGCGGCGACAGCGACCAGGCTGGCTCCGGAGACCAGTGAGATCACCGCGGCGTAGGCGTGCAGCCAACCCCGCAGCCGAGGTTTGAGCTCGGAGACGGCGGACGTTGCCTGCGACACGGCGCTCGAGGCGGCATCTGCAACCGTGGCAACGGGACCGGACGCGTTCGGCTCGCTCGCAGTCACGGCCAACTCGCAGTCATGGCCAACTCGCAGTCATGGCCAACTCGCAGTCATGGCCAACTCGCAGTCATGGCC
>NZ_CAXTHK010000007.1:106674-142065 GCF_964244045.1 uncultured Jatrophihabitans sp.
AAACGGTACCCAGGCCGGGGTCAGTGCACGCTGTGCTGGATCGAGCCCCGCCACTGCGCCACTGCGCCACTGCGCCACCGCGCCACCGCGGCATGAGCCGCCTGGACAGTCGCATCGCCGCACCGACGGCGATAGGTTCGTCGCGTGGGTGTGCGCGAGGTGGTCTACTCCGTCTACGAGCGGCGTCTGCGGTCCCATCTCGAAGGTCTGCCGGTTCCCCGACACGTCGCGATCATGGTCGACGGCAACCGGCGGTGGGCGCGCGCCGCCGGCTTCGACGACGTCAGCCACGGTCACGTCGCCGGGGCCCTGCACATTGCCCACCTGCTCGACTGGTGCTCCGAGGCCGGCGTCGGGCATGTCACCATCTGGCTGCTGTCGACCGACAACCTGCTCCGTCCGAGCGAGGAGCTCGAGCCGCTGCTGCAGATCATTGCGGGCGTGGCCACCGAGCTCTCCGCGCCACGCAACCCATGGCGGGTCAAGGCCATGGGGGCGCTGGACCTGCTGCCGGCCGAGACCACCCTGGCGCTGAAGAAGGCCGAGGAGGAGACGGTTGCCCGCGAGGGCCTGACGGTCAACATCGCGGTCGGGTACGGCGGACGGCGCGAGATCGCCGACGCCGTCCGCTCGCTGCTCAACGAGCATGCGGCCGCCGGCGGGTCGCTGGAGGAACTGGCCGAGGTCATCGATGTCGATCACATCGCCGAGCACCTGTACACGCGCGGTCAGCCCGACCCCGACCTCGTCATCCGCACATCCGGAGAGCAGCGGCTGTCTGGGTTCCTGCTCTGGCAGTCCGTGCACTCCGAGTTCTACTTCTGCGACGCACTCTGGCCCGACTTCCGCAAGATCGATTTCCTGCGCGCACTGCGCGACTACGGCCTGCGGCAACGGCGCTTCGGTGGATGAAGTGACCCAGCTGCCCGGCCCGGTCGTGGACGGGCACTGGCTTTCGGCGCACCAGCGAGCCGTGCGCATCGTCGACGTCCGCTGGTACCTCGACGGCCGCTCGGGTCACGAGGCCTTCCTGCGCGGCCACCTGCCCGGCGCCGTGTGGCTCGACATCGACACCGAGCTCTCCGATCCCGCTACGCCGGCCGACGGCCGTCACCCGCTGCCGGCACCGGAGCGGTTCGCGGCCGCCCTGGGCCGGGTCGGGCATTGCCGCCGGCACGCCGGTCGTCGCTTACGACGATCTCGGCGGCTCGGTCGCGGCCCGGCTGTGGTGGTTGCTGCACGTGCTCGGCGAGCCGGTTGCCGTGCTCGACGGCGGCATCGACGCCTGGCCGGGGGAGCTGGTCACCAACCCGGCAAACCTCAAGCCCGTCGACCGAGAACCACGACCGTGGCCTCGCGAGCGCTTCGTCACCGCAGACGAGGTGGCCGCAGCGACGGACCGGGTCGTTTACGACGCCCGCACCGCCGAGCGTTACGCGCAGGGCGGCCCCATCGACCCGCGGCCCGGCCACATCCCCGGAGCGTCGAGCGCACCGTGGGCGGGCAATCTGGGTGTCGACGGGCGGTTCCGCCCGCCCGAGGACCTGCGTCAGCGCTTCGCCGCGGCGCAGGACCGCCCGGCCATCGTCTACTGCGGCTCGGGCGTCACCGCCTGCCACGACCTGCTGGCGCTGGAACTGTCCGGCGCCCGGGGCACCGCGCTCTACCCCGGTTCGTGGTCCCAGTCCGGTTCGTGGTCCCAGTCCGGTTCGTGGTCCCAGTGGGGCGCCGACCCGGCACGCCCGACGGACACCGGTTCAGTCATGAGTCCTGTTCGCTCCGCAAGCGTCGCTCAGTCAGTAACCGCAAAGCGGCCCAGCCAGGCCTCGATCTCGGCCACGCCGGACCGGGCGTAGGCGTCGAGGTCGTGCTGGGCATCGGTGCGCTGCAGGTAGCCGAGCTCGGCGTTACCCAGGGTGCATAGGGCCGAGCCGAGGCTGACCGCGCACCACCGCGTGGCCTTGCGGACGGCGGACCAGACCCGATGCATCATGCTCGGGGAGCGTAGGCAGCGAACGCCGGAATGACAACGAAACGGGTGTGTCATCTTTGCAAGCACCCGCACGGCGGCGTACGGCGAGTGTTTACCGCGGCGTAACCGATAAACCCGCGCGCCTTCGGTTGCGGGCGCCCCTGCGGACGTAGCGTCCGAGTCGGCGGCGGGCCGACCCCGTTCGCTACGGAGGTCCACCGTTGCCAGCTGTTGTGGCGAGACTGCGCGAGGGGCCGGTTCGTGCCCCCGCCCGGTGCGACGAGCCGAAACCCACCAGCGCGACGGGCGCGTGTGCGCTCGGCGTCGTCCACCTCATCAGGAGCGTCACGTGACCGCTGCCCTCCCCACGAGTGACACCCGCCCGCCCGGCCTGCGGACCTTCGTGCTCGACACGTCGGTGCTGCTGTCCGATCCGGGTGCTCTCGGGCGGTTCGCCGAGCACGAGGTCGTGCTGCCTCTCGTCGTCATCAGCGAGTTAGAGGCCAAACGGCACCACCCCGAGCTGGGCTGGTTCGCCAGGCAGACCCTGCGGGTCCTCGATGAGCTGCGCATCACGCACGGCCGCCTCGACGCGCCGGTGCCGATCGGGGCCTCGGTGGACGGCGTTGGTGGCGGCACGCTGCACGTCGAGCTCAACCACTCCGACTTCTCGGTGCTGCCCGCGGGATTTCGCGTCGACAGCAACGACTCCCGCATCCTCGCCGTCGCACTCAACACCGCGGCGGACGGGAAGGACGTCACCCTCGTCACCAAGGACATGCCACTGCGGGTCAAGGCCGCGTCGGTGGGCCTCAAGGCCGACGAGTACCGGATGCACCCTGTAGCCGACTCCACCGGCTGGACCGGCATGTTCGAGATGGACGTAGCGGCCGAGACCGTTGACGCGCTGTACGACGGCGAACCCGTCGACATGATCGACAACGCCGACTTCGGCCCGGTCGCCGACCAGCCCTGCCACACCGGGTTGGTGCTGCACTCGGCCAAGGGCTCCGCGCTGGGTCGGATCACCGCCGACAAGCAGGTCAAGCTCGTGCGCGGCGACCGCGAGGTGTTCGGCCTGCGCGGTCGCTCGGCCGAGCAGCGCATCGCGCTGGACCTGCTCCTCGATCCCGAGGTGGGCATCGTCTCCCTCGGCGGGCGGGCCGGCACCGGCAAGTCCGCGCTGGCTCTGTGCGCGGGGCTCGAGTCGGTGCTCGAGCGGCGTGCGCACAAGCGCGTCGTCGTCTTCCGGCCGCTGTATGCAGTAGGCGGCCAGGAGCTCGGCTACCTGCCCGGGTCCGAGAACGAGAAGATGGCGCCCTGGGCACAGGCCGTGTTCGACACCCTCGGCGCGCTCGTTTCCGGCGACGTCATGGACGAGATCATCGATCGCGGCATGCTCGAGGTCTTGCCGCTGACGCATATCCGTGGCCGGTCGCTGCACGATTCATTCGTCATCGTCGACGAGGCGCAGTCGCTCGAGCGCAACGTGCTGCTGACCGTGCTGTCGCGCATCGGTGCCGGCTCTCGGGTCGTGCTGACGCACGACGTCGCGCAGCGCGACAACCTGCGCGTCGGCCGGCACGACGGCGTCGCGGCGGTCATCGAGGCGCTGCGTGGGCATCCGCTGTTCGCGCACGTCACCCTCACCCGCTCCGAGCGCTCACCGATCGCCGCCCTCGTCACCGAGATGCTCGAGGACCTCCCGCTGTAGCCCACCCCCCACCGGTGATCAACAGCGCCGAAACGTCGTGACACGACGTTTCGGCGCTGTTGATCAACCGAAGGAGATGCGGACGAGGTGCGTCCACGGGCCGCCGTCGTAGCGCCACAGATCGAAGCCGACGGGTTGAGGTCGTAGGGCTCGAACGCCGCACTCAGCTCGGCCACGCCCCGCATCGGCGATACCGAGTTCACGACGTCGTTGTTCCCGCGTTAGGGCAGATATCTCCTGCCGGTACCTCCTGCCGGTCAAGGCCGCTGTTCGCCGGGCCGAGGAGATCTACGACGGTGACCCGGTGAGCGTCGAGGCCCGCGTAGGGGAATGACGGTGCGCAGCGGTCGCCCCGTCTCGATCGTCCGTACCGTGGAGGTCATGCTGCCTGCCGTCGACAACCCCGAGCCGGTCGCCGCGATCGGCGCACTGGCCGGTTTCACGGTGGGCGTCACCGCGGAGCGTCGGCGCGAAGAACTCGGCTCCGCGCTGGAGCGACGCGGCGCGCGCATCGTCTACGGTCCGGCGATCCGCGTCGTCCCGTTGGTCGACGACACCCAGCTGCTCGCCGCGACCAAGCGCTGCCTGTCCGGCCCGCTGGACTTCGCCGTCGCCACCACGGGCGTCGGGTTCCGTGGCTGGCTGGACGTCGCCGACGCGTGGGGTCTGAAGGAGTCGATGATCGGGGCGCTCGACACCGCCACGATCCTCACCCGCGGCCCGAAGGTCCGCGGCGCCGTTCGCGCCGCCGGTTTGCGCGAGGAATGGTCGCCGGAATCCGAATCCAGCGTCGAGGTGCTCGAGCACATGCTCGCCCACTACGACCTGGCCGGGAAGCGGGTTGCGATCCAGTTGCACGGCGACCCGCTGCGCGACCTCGTGGCCGCACTACGCGGCGCCGGTGCCGACGTCATCGAGGTGCCCGTCTACCGCTGGGAGCCGCCGGCCGACCCGGCACCGTTGCAGTGGCTTATCGAGCTTGTGGTCTCGGCGAACATCGACGCGTTGACGTTCACCAGCGCACCCGCGGCGGTGAACTTCCTGCGCACCGCAGACGAGCTGGGTCTGGGTGATGCTGTGCGTTCGGCGCTGCGTGGCCCGGTGCTCGCCGCGGCCGTCGGCCCCGTCACCGCCGCGCCGCTGGTGGCGGCGGGCATCCCCGTCGTCCAACCCGAGCGCTTCCGGCTCGGCGCACTAGTGCGCGAGGTCGTCGAGGCGCTGCCGGCGCGCGCCCTGGTCGCTTACGCGGCTGAGCACCGCATCGAGGTTCGCGGGCAGGCAGCCGTGATCGACGACCGGCTCGTACCAGTGGACACGTCGAGCATGGCGCTGCTGCGCAAGCTCGTCGCGTTGCCGGGCGACGTCGTCGCGTATGCCCAGCTGGCCGACGCCCTGCCCGGCGACGGCCTGCACGCGGTCGACACCGCCATCGGTCAGCTGCGCACCGCACTTGGCAATCCGGCGATTGTGCAGACCGTCGTCAAGCGTGGCTACCGCCTGGCCGTGTGATCCAGCTTGGAACCGAGGGCGTCGTTCCGAGGGCGGGTCCTCGGGCGGCCGGTCACGAGGGTAGGACCTAGAAGACCCTGCGCGCGATGACCTGACGCCGGACTCGATAGCCTCAGCTCCCACATCACCCTTCAGCGAAGGAGCGACACCCCATGGCCAGCGCCAACGCCGCCGTCCTGCCCACCCGCCTCGTCCTCGCGGACCTGGTGCCCGGCGCACGAGTGCGCGACGCCGTTCTCATCGCTGCCGGCGCGGGGCTGACCGGACTCGCCGCGCAGGTGTCCGTCCACACGCCGCTCACGCCGGTGCCGTTCACCCTGCAGACGCTGTCCGTACTGGTCGTCGGTGCGTCGCTGGGCACGGTGCGCGGGTTGCTCTCCATCGCGCTCTACGCCCTCGCCGGCATCGCGGGCGTGCCGTGGTACGCCGACCATCACCACGGCTGGGGCGGCGCCAACTTCGGCTACATCCTGGGCTTTGTGGTGGCCGCCGGCATCGTGGGTGAGCTCGCCCGCCGCGGGAACGACCGCTCCGTCACCGGGACGGTCGGGCTGATGACGCTGGGCACGGCAGTGATCTACGTCGTCGGTGCGGTCTGGTTGGCGCAGGACCTGAACCTGTCGGCCAGCAAGGCCGTCGAGCTCGGCGTCACGCCGTTCCTGGTCACGGACGCGATCAAGATGGCCGTCGCTGCAATCGTGCTGCCGGCGGTGTGGAAGCTCGTCCACCGGGGCCGCTGACGTCCGTCCTGCTCGTCACCGGCTGCGGGACCGAACCCGACGCGGCCCTGGCCGTGGCCGCGCTGGCCGCGGTCGGGCCGGCCTCGATGGCAGTGGTCAAGCTCGTCCAGACAGGCGGCGGCGGCCTCCGGGCGTCCCACCCTCGCCTTTGCCGACACCGTGCGCCGGCTCGTCGACCTGGACGCATTCCTAGCCGTCAGTCGGCTAGCCGTTCGTCACTGGCCGCCAACGTCCGCTCCACCCGGCGATCGGGAATGAACCACAGCAGCGCGACCAGGATGTAGACAGCGAGGCCGAGCCAACGCTCGACGAACGTGAGCGCGATGCCGCCGGCACACAGCACGGACGACGCCTTGCCCTTGCGATCGGCGCCAACGGCTCGGGCCAGCAGCGAGTCAGGGCCCTCGGAGCGAAGCAGCACGCCCTGCAGCACGAAGTAGGCCAGCGCGCAGCCGAGCAGGTCGATGCCGTAGGCCGCGACCGGTGCGGCCTGGAAGTCGTTCTCGCTCATCCAGGCGGTGGTGAACGGCACGAGTGACAGCCAGAACAGCAGGTGCAGGTTTGCCCAGAGCGCGCCGCCGGTGACGCGGTGCACGATCGAGAGCATGTGGTGGTGGTTCGTCCAGTAGATGCCGACGTAGACGAAGCTGACGACGTAAGCGAGCAGCACGGGCAGGTCGTCGCGCAGGTCGCTCCAGTGACCGCCCTTCGGGACGTCCAGTTCGAGCACCATGATCGTGATGAGGATGGCGATGACGCCGTCGCTGAAGGCCAGCAGCCGGTCCTTCGTCATGCGCTTGCGCGTGACTGGGCGGCATGGCCTTCGGCGGCCGGAGCGCAGCGGAGGGCGGTCATGCGCTTGCGCGTGACTGGGCGGCATGGCCTTCGGCGGCCGGAGCGCAGCGGAGGGCGGTCATGGGCGCAGGATAGTCTCGCGGCACGGTTGGGCAGACGATTCGGAGGGCGGCGCAATGGATCTTGCGGCGCTGCGGGTCGATGCCGATCCGTCCTTCGACCGGTTGGCCCGGATCATCCGCGAGGCACTGAACGTCCCGGTGGCCCTGGTCAGCATCGTCGAGGCTGAGCGGCAGGTCTTCCCTGGCGCGGTCGGCCTGCCCGAGCCGTGGCAGGACGAGCGCGAGACGCCGCTGAGTCACTCGTTCTGCCAGTACGTGGTGCTGGACCAAGCGCCGCTGATCATTGAGGACGCCCGTCTCGACCCGCGGCTGCACAACAACCTGGCCGTGTCCGATCTCGGGGTCATCGCGTACGCCGGGTTCCCGTTGCGCGACGCCGACGGCGACGTCGTCGGCTCGGTGTGCGCGATCCAGGACGTGCCCCGGCAGTGGCAGTCAGCCGAGCTGATGCTGCTGGCCGACATCGCCGAAGTGGCCTCCGTCGAGCTGCAGCTGCGCGGCTCCCACGCGGCGCTGGCCCGCAGCGCGGCCCTGGCCGCCGAGCTCTCGGCCCGGGCCCGGGTTCTGCTGACGCTGAGCGAGTCGCTGGCCGACACCGTCACCGCCACCGAGGTCGCATCGGCCCTGCAGGACGTCGCAGGCAAGTACCTCGGCTGCGCGCACGCGGGCATCTGGGTCACCGACGCCGACGAGCGCCTGGCCTACGTCGACCACCCCATCGAGCCGTGGCCGCAGGCCGAGCGGCACCGTGTCCTCAGCGCCGCGGCCCAGACCGCGATCGGTGAGGCGGTGGCGACAAGACAGGCGCTATTCTTCCCGGACCAGGCCGTACGGGACGCGCGCTTCCCGGAGGCGGCGCTCCCGCCCCAGGCCGGCGACGGGCAGGCCCGTGCGGTGGTGCCGCTGGCCGTCGGCGCGAGAACGCTGGGAGCGTTGGCGCTGGTCTGGGACCAACCGCGCGATTTCTCCGACGACGACCGGCTCACGATCTCGGCGCTGGCCTCCTACACCGCCCAGGCCGTGCACCGGGCCGGGCTGCTGGCCGAGCGCACCGGCGCCGCCCGAACCCTGCAGGCGGCCATGCTCACCGATTGGCTGCCGACGTCTGAGCACGCCCAGCTGGCCGCGCGCTACGTCGCGGTCGCCGAGCGCGACGAGGCCGGCGGCGACTGGTACGACGCACGGCTCACGTCCTCGGGCGCGCTGCACGTGACGATCGGCGACGTGCAGGGCCACGACCTGCGCTCGGCCGCGGTGATGGGCTCGCTGCGCAACATGCTGCGCACCCTGGACTGGGCGCTTGACGAGTCGCCGGCCAGCATCCTGCGCCGCCTGGATCAGGCAGTCACCGAGTTCGCCATCGAGCGGCACGCGACGGTGTTGTTGGGCCGCCTCGAGCGCGACGGCGCGACCGGGGACGTCGAGTTCGAGTGGTCGAGCGCCGGGCACCCGCCGCCCATCGTCGCGTCGCCCGACGGCGAGTGCCGGGTGCTCGAGGACGGCATGCGTAACGACTGCATGCTCTGGGTGCGACCGAACCGGGAACGCCGCAACCGCCGGGCGACGCTGCCGGCCGGCTCTACGTTGCTGCTTTACACCGACGGGTTGATCGAGACGCGTCGCCAGGACGTCGACACCGGCATCGAGTACGTCCGTGCGGCCCTGGGTCGCCACCGGGGGCTCGATCTCGAACCCATGCTCGACGCGATCCTGGCTGACACGATCGGCCCGCGTGCCGAGGACGATGTCGCGCTGCTCGCGGTCCGTATCAGCTGAGTGCCAGTACGTCGGGCAGATCTCCCAATGAGGTCACGACCTCACCATCCCACGAGGTATGGCGGCCATAGACGGTGCCGCCCTGCTCGCCGGCGACCGCCAGGTGCACTGCGCGCATACCGACCTCGCGCGCACCGGCGCGTCGACGAGCGGGGCGATCGACAGGTCGGGGAAGTACCGCGGCAGCTCGGCCGAGCAGTCGCTGACCACTCCGATCCGCAGGCCGGCGGCGCGCAGTGTGGTCAGCACGCGCACCGCCTCGGGCCGGGGACGGCCGAAAGCTTGCTCGGCGGCCAGCCGCACCCGGGCCGCCTCGGCCAACTGCGCCGGTGTCGGGCGCACGTCGAGGCGTTCGCATACCCAGGCCAACGAGCCCTCGATCGAGCCGCCGGCACCGGTGAACCGCACGTCGACGGTGGCGGTCATCTCGGCGTCCAGCCGGTCGACGTCGACCCCGAGCGCGTCAGCCTGGGTCTTGCGGGCCGCGGCCTGAGCCTTGTCGGTGCGTCCAGGGGTGAGCGTGCCGTCGAAGTCGAAGATGACGGCGTCGGTCATCTACGCCTTCGGCGCGGTCATGGACAGCACGTCCAGCACCTCGTCTAGCTTCTCCTCGCTGATGGCACCCGGCACGTGTCCACGTTCGACCACGACCTCGCGGATGGTCTTCTTCTCGGCCAGCGCCTGCTTGGCGATCTTCGCCGCCTCGTCGTAGCCGACGTAGTGGTTCAGCGGCGTGACGATCGACGGCGATGACTCGGCGTATTCGAGGCAGCGCTCGACGTTGGCCTCGATGCCGGCGACACAGCGGTCGGCAAAGACCCGAGAGACGTTGGCGATGAGCCGGATCGACTCGAGCAGGTTCCGGGCGATGACTGGCAGCATCACATTGAGCTCGAAGTTGCCGGCCGCGCCGCCCCACGCGACAGCAGCGTCGTTGCCGATCACCTGCGCGACGACCTGGCCCACGGCCTCACACAGCACCGGGTTGACCTTGCCCGGCATGATCGAGGACCCCGGTTGCAAGTCGGGCAGGAAGATCTCGGTCAGGCCGGTGCGCGGGCCCGAGCCCATCCAGCGGATGTCGTTGGCCGCCTTGTTCAGCCCGGCGGCGATGGTGCGCAGCACGCCGCTGGCCTCGACCAGCGCGTCGCGCGAGCCCTGCGCCTCGAAGTGGTTGCGCGCCTCGGTCAGCGGCAGGTCGAGGTCGGCGGCCAGCTTCGCGATGACCTCGCCGGCCATGCCGACGGGAGCGTTGATGCCGGTGCCGACAGCGGTGCCGCCCAGGGGCAGTTCGCCGATCCGCGGCAGCGAGTCGCGCAGCCGGTCGATGCCGTAGCGCACGGCTGCGGCGTAGCCGCCGAACTCCTGACCCAGCGTCACGGGCGTGGCGTCCATCAGATGTGTACGGCCGGACTTCACGACCATCGCGAACTCGTCAGCCTTGGCCTCGAAGGCCTCGGCCAGGTGGGTCAATGCCGGAATGAGGTCGACGGTGATGGCGCTCGCCGCAGCGATGTGGATCGCGGTCGGGAACTGGTCGTTGGAGGAGAACGGATCGTTCACGTCGTCGTTCGGGTGGACGGGCTCCCCAAGTCGCTCGGCCGCCAAGGTCGCAAGCACCTCGTTGGTGTTCATGTTCGACGAGGTGCCCGAGCCGGTCTGGAACACGTCGATCGGGAATTCGGCGTCCCAGTCACCGCGGGCCACCTCGGCGGCGGAGTCGACGATGGCCGCAGCCTTGGCCTCGGCGAGCATCCCCTCGCCAGCGCGCACCGAGGCGGACGCACCCTTGATGGCCGCCAGAGCGGCGATGAGCTCGCGCTCGATAGCGCGTCCGGAGATCGGGAAGTTCTCGACAGCACGCTGGGTTTGTGCCCGCCACTTGGCTGCTGCGGGCACCCGCACCTCGCCCATCGAATCCTTCTCGATGCGGAATTCCTGCTCGGCAGACACTGGCGCTCCTCGGGTCGGGACGGTCCACGCCAGCCTAGTGACGCGCTCCGACCCTCCTCCCGAGCCCTATGGCAGCAGCGGCGGCACCGTGATGGTGGGCAGCGGCAACGGCAGGGTGGGAAGGGACGGCGTTGTGATCGAGGGCAGCGGCAGCGACGGCGTCTTGGGCGTCGACTTCGTCGGCACCGAGGCCGGCGTTGTGGTGCGCGCGCTCGTACTCGTGCTGCTGGCCGCACTGGGTTGCCCAGCCGCCTTCGTGGGCGTCGTCTTCGCCGGTGCGTTCGGGGCCGTCGAGGTGCGGGCCTTCGTCGGCCTGGCAGTGCGGGAGCTGCTGCCGCTGGCGACCGTGGCCGGAACAGCTGCACCGCCGCCACCCGTCGAGACCGGGATGGCCGCGTTCGGGTCCGGCGCCGCGACGGGTGGGTACTGGCCGTGGGCCTTGTAGTACGCGACCACGTAATTGACCGCCTGGCCGGCGATGCCCAGGTACCCGACATAGAGCCCTCGGGTGTAGGTCGTCCAGGGCGACCAGTTCGTGCAGCCGTTGGAGATGGCATACATGGCGACCGAGTTCGTGACCGCCTGCTGGTTGGCGATCGAGTCACGCAGCGCTCCGGTGCCGCGCTGAGCACGCAGTCCGCGGATCTGCCAGAGGCCGGCCGACCAGTCCCACACGTCGGTCATCAGCGAGACGTCACCCTGCGCGCTGGGGCTGCCACCGGACTCGGCCATGGCAATCGCGGTGGCCGTCGGAGCCTGCGCGGTCGAGCAGCCGCGTTCGAGGGCGAGCGTGGCAATCCCGACGGCCGTCATGGTGCCGCTGCCGCCGCGGTAGGTGGTGATGTCGGCGAGGTTGGGGTTCGTGGTCGGCTTGGTCGGGCGGGCGGCCGTGCCCTTCGGGACCCCGACGGTGCCGTTGTCGCCGCTCAGCGTCGGGGCGGGCACCGACCCGTCCTTGACGAGCGATCCGATGGGTAGCAGGTAGTGCGGCTTGGCCGGCGTCGCGGTGGCGGCAACGTCCTTCGTGCGGGTCGCCGCAGACCCGCTGGTGCTCAGCGCCACGACGCCGGTGACGGCGAGCACGGCGACTGCCGCCGCTGCGCCACCCGTCAGCACGCGGCTGGACTCCCAGCGCGGGCCCGCTGTCAGGACCCTGCGCAGTGCGCCCAGTGCGGCGGTGAACCGGCGGTCACCGTCTGATGCCTGCATCGCCATCAGCCTTCGTCGGGGAATGTGGTTGCCAATTGATACCTACTGTGACAGGCAACCTAACGACGCGCGCGCTGAAGCCGATCGCACCAGTCAGTTGCGGTCGAAGTCGACGGCCGAATAGGCCCGCAGCTTGCCGAGCTGGTGCAGCGAGTCGACGAGCCGGATCGTCCCGGACTTGGAACGCATGACGATGGATTCGGTCTGCACCGAGTCGGCGTAGTAGCGCACCCCACGCAGCAGTTCGCCGTCGGTGATGCCGGTGCCGCAGAAGAAGATGTCGTCGCCGCGCACGAGGTCCTCGGTGAGCAGCACGCGGTCGAGGTCGTGCCCGGCGTCGATCGCCTTCTGCTTCTCGTCGTCGTTCTGCGGCCAGAGCCGGGCCTGGATGACGCCACCCAGGCAGCGCAGCGCGGCGGCGGCGATGATGCCCTCGGGCGTCCCGCCGATGCCGAGCAGCAGGTCGACGCCGGTGCCGGGACGCGCCGCCGAGATCGCGCCCGCGACGTCCCCGTCGCTGATGAAGCGGATGCGCGCGCCGGCGTCGCGGACCTCACGGACGAGCTGCTGGTGCCGTGGCCGGTCGAGGATGCAGACGGTGACGTCCTCGGGGTGCCCGTGCTTGGCCTTCGCCACCCGGCGGATGTTCTCGGCGGTGGGGGCGGTGATGTCGATGGCGTCAGCGGCGTCGGGCCCGGCGGCGATCTTCTCCATGTAGAAGACGGCAGACGGGTCGAACATCGCGCCGCGCTCCGCTACCGCGATGACCGCGATCGAGTTGGGCTCGCCCTTGGCCATCAACGTCGTGCCGTCGATCGGGTCCACGGCGACGTCGCACAGTGGCCCGCTGCCGTCACCGACCTCCTCGCCGTTGTAGAGCATCGGCGCCTCGTCCTTCTCGCCTTCGCCGATGACCACCACACCGTTCATCGACACCGTGCCGATGAGCGCGCGCATCGCGTCGACCGCCGCACCGTCACCGCCGTTCTTGTCGCCGCGCCCGACCCAGCGCCCGGCGGCCATGGCCGCGGCCTCCGTCACCCGGACGAGCTCCAGGGCGAGGTTGCGGTCGGGCGCTTGCCGGGCGACGGCCAAGGCGGGCGGAATCGCGTCGTGCTGCGTGTCGGGGGGACCGTCGGTCATCGCTGGCGTTTCCTCTCGGCGCAGGCCGTGGCGGATCCCCATCCTGTCAGAACGTCACTGCTCCGGGCTGTCGTGCCGGGCGATTGCCTCGTCCAGGCGGGTGCCGGCGTCGTCCAACCAGCGCTGGCAGATGTCCGCGAGCTGCTCGCCGCGCTCCCACAGGGCCAGCGACTCCTCGAGCGGCTGGCCGCCGGACTCGAGTTTGGCGACGACGTCGCGCAGTTCGGCCCGCGCCTGCTCGTAACTCGGCTCGTCCGGCACGCCGCCGACCCTACTGGGCGCTTGTCCGTCCAGATGGTCGTGATCCAGCCGTCGATCACGACCATCTGGACGGACAAGCCGGGTCAGGTGCGGGTGGCGTCGAACTCGCCCTCGGCCACCCGGACGTGCAGGGCGCCGACGGCCTCGTCGGGCGTGCGGACGACGGTGCCGTCGGCCCGGCGGACGACTGCGTAGCCACGCTCGAGGGTGGCCTGCGGGGACAGCGTGCGGATCTGGGCCCGGACGTGACCCAGCTCAGCGCGCCCGGCCTCGAGCAGCGACTCGATGCGCCGACGGCTGCGGGCCCGGGCCGTGGCGACGTCGTCGGACTCTCGGACGAGCCGGCCGCGCACCGTGCGCCGTAGCCGCTCGGGGAGGCCGGCCATCAGCTCGGCCTCTCGGTCGAGGCGGGCATGGATGCGGGCCCGCGCGCGCTCGCGCAGCGCTGCCACCTCACGCAGCTCGTCGGCGAGGTCGGGCACGACCCGCTTGGCAGCGTCGGTAGGGGTGGACGCGGCGACGTCGGCGACGAGGTCGAGCAGTGGTACGTCCGTCTCATGGCCGATCGCGCTGACCACCGGCGTGAACGCCGCGGCGACCGCTCGGACGAGCGACTCGTTGCTGAAGGGCAGCAGGTCCTCGACGCTGCCGCCGCCGCGGGCGATGACGATCACTTGGACGGCCGGGTCCTTCTCGAGGCGGGCGATCGCATCGATGACCTCGCTGACTGCGTTGGTGCCCTGCATGGCCACGTTCTCGATGCGGAACCGGGCACCGGGCAGCCGACGCCGGGCGTTGTCGATGACGTCGCGTTCGGCTGCGCTGGCCCGTCCGGTGATCAACCCGACGGTGTGCGGTAGGAACGGCAGCGGGCGCTTGAGCTGCGGCGCGAAAAGTCCCTCTGCGGCGAGCAGCCGACGCAGCGCGTCGAGGCGGGCCAGCAGCTCGCCCAACCCGACCTGCCGAACCTCCAACGCGCGCAGGCTCAGCGTGCCGCGCTCGAGATAGAAGTCCGGCCGGGCGCGCAGCACGACCCGGCTGCCCTCCGACACCGTGTCGGGCAGCACGCCGCGCGGGCAGGTGACGCTCATCGAGATGTTCGCGTCCGGGTCACGCAAGGTGAGGAACTGGGTGGCCACACCAGGACGCCGCGTCAGCTGCGCGATCTGCCCGTCTACCCAGATCTCGCCGAGCCGCGCGATCCACTCGCCGACGCGCAGCGCGACCACGCGGACGGGGACCGGCGACTCGGCCGAGGTCTCGAGACGGGCCACAGCGCCGGAAGCTCAGTCGTCGCCGGCGTCGTCGAACGCCGAGGGTTCCGTGTGTCGGGGCTTGTTGACCGTCTTCGCCCGCTCGACCGCCGGGTCGGCCAAGACGGCCGCCTTCGTCGCCGCCGCCTGCTTCGCTGCCGACTTCTTGACGGGCGCTTTCGCGGCGGGCGCTTTCCTGGCCGCGGACTTCTTAGCTGCGGACTTCCTAGCTGCGGACTTCCTGGCGGTGGCCTTCTTGGCGGTGGCCTTGACGACCGGCGGCGCAGTCGCGGACGCGTCGACGACCGTGGGCGGTTCGTCGGGCGGCAGGATCTCGTCGACCGGCTCGCGTCCGTCCGGGGCCGCCGTCGGGTCCTCGACGCCGAACAGGTTCTCGAAGCTCGGCCGGCCGGGCCGCGGCCGGCTGTCACCCCGGTCGGCTGCGGTGCGCAGCTCGTCGAGCGGGACCGGTTCGTCGAACGTGGCCCAGGGCGGCGGTTCCTCGGTCGGGGTGCGGCGGTTGAGTACCTCGTCGCCGCGCGCGGCATAGCGGGCGTAGCGCTGCTGAGCGCGCAGCGAGGCCTGCAGCGCAGAGCTCACCATCAGCATCGGCAGCTCGATCGCGCGGTCGGGCAGGTGCTTCGCCTCGGTGGCGGCAGTGGCGGCGAGGCCGACCGCCGCCCGCAGGGGACCAGGGAGGTGCATGTCACCAGCGTGCCGCATGACTGCAGATCCCTCCATCGCCGGGTCCGTACCATGACCGTCATGAGCTCCAGTGCAGTCCCGGCGGCCGGAGCCGACCCCACCAGCAAGCGGGTCCTGCTGGCCAAGCCCCGGGGGTACTGCGCCGGTGTCGACCGGGCTGTGCAGACCGTCGAGCAGGCGCTGGATCACTACGGCGCCCCGGTATACGTGCGCAAGCAGATCGTGCACAACCTGCATGTCGTCCAGGCGCTCGAGGAGCGCGGCGCGGTCTTCGTCGAGGAGAACGCCGAGGTGCCTGAGGGCGCGCTCGTGGTGTTCTCGGCCCACGGCGTCGCCCCCGAGGTGCACGAGCAGGCCGCAGCCCGCGGGCTGCGCACCATCGACGCAACCTGCCCGCTGGTCACGAAGGTGCATCAGGAGGCGCGCCGCTTCGCCAAGGACGACTACGACATCCTGCTGATCGGCCACGAGGGGCATGAAGAGGTCGTCGGTACCAGCGGCGAGGCGCCGGCGAACATCACGCTCGTCGACGGACCCGAGAGCGTCGCCGGCGTCGAGGTGCGCGATCCCGAGCGAGTGGTGTGGCTGTCGCAGACCACGCTCTCGGTCGACGAGACGCTCGAGACGGTCGGTGCGCTGCGCGAGAAGTTCCCGTTGCTGCAGTCCCCGCCGTCCGACGACATCTGTTACGCCACCCAGAACCGGCAAGCGGCCGTTAAGGCGATCGCGCCGCAGGTCGAGCTGTTCCTGGTGGTCGGCTCGGCGAACTCCTCGAACTCGGTGCGCATGGTCGAGGTCGCGCTCACCGCCGGTGCCAAGGCGTCCTACCTTGTCGAGAACGCCGCGGCCATCGACCCCGCCTGGCTCGACGGCGTCACCACCGTCGGCGTGTCGTCGGGGGCCTCGGTGCCGGAGATCCTGGTCGACGGCGCGCTGCGCTTGCTGGCCGAGCAGGGTTACGGCATCGTCGAGGAAGTAGCGCACACCGAGGAGCGGCTGACATTCGCCCTACCCAGGGAGCTGCGTCGCGAACTCGGTGCGACGAGGGTGGTCAGCGGCGGGTGATGAGCCGGAAGCCGGCGATGATCAGGACGGCCGCGGTGGCCGCGGCGATGGCCGGAAAGCCGTAGACCAGGTAGTTCGACGCCGCGTCGTAGATGACCTTCTTGTCGTGCAGCCCGCTCGAGCGCAGGTAGAGCTGGAAGACCGCGGCGAGGGTGTAGACGATCGGCGGCGCAATGACGACCGGGAACATGTGCGAACGCTTCACCGTCAGGATGGCTACGACGGAAGCCACCACGATGCCGATGTTGAAGCCGCCGCGCGCAGCGGTCGTGCCGATGGTGTCGACAAGCCCGCCGATGACGGCGATGCCGATGAGCAGTACCAGTGCCGCCCACCACGGCAGGCCGCGTTCCTGCGGACGGCTACTGCGCCGCAGCTCGGCGATCTGGCGCTCCATCTGCCGATTGGCGCGCTGCTTGTCCCGCGTCGGCGGCAACCCGGTGCTCCACGGGTCCGCCTGGGGTCTCCGGCCCCGATCCCGGGGGCCCTGAGCCCGGGGAACCTGATCCCGGGGAGCCTGGTCCCGGGGACGTTGACCCTGACGCTGCCGGGCTGGCATGTCGGACGCCGGGGGCTGAAAAGCGCGGGCGAAGGCGTCGTCACGAGCGGGGCTGCCCGAGCGGGCCGACCCGCCGAACGTCGCGGTGGACGGACCCCAGCCGTCGTCGTCGGGGCGGCCGGATACTGGCCAACCGCGACGCGGAGCGGATCGGTCCGGCACGCTGCGGCTCCTTCGTCTCGTGTCGTGGGGCGGGGTGCTGCGGGGCGGCGCTGCCCGGCTGGCTCGGGCCCTCGGCGGGAGCTTTCCCGAAACGTTACCGGCCGATGCTGAGACTGGGCAGCAGACGCGCGTGACGCTCCGGCCGGCTCGGCGCACTCATCTGCGGTGGGCCGGGCCGCGATCATCGGACACAGTGATCATGAACGGCGGACGCGCGTTCCACGTACGGTGAAGTGTGAAGCAACGGTGGCGGTGGGCGGTCGTGGCGGCTGTCGTCGCTGCGCTCGTCGCGGCGCCCACCGTAGTGCGGGTTCTCCCGGTGTCCAGCAGCGACGTCCGCGCCGCAACCTTGCTGCAGCGGGTTCGCAATTCGGCGAGCGTTCCGTATTCCGGGTACGCGCAGTCGCAGGGCGGGTTGTCCCTGCCCGTCAGCGGCGACGCGTTCGGCACCATCAGCGACCTGTTCGGTGGTAGCCAGCAGCTGCGGGTGTGGTGGCGTGACGCCACCGACTGGCGCGTCGACACGCTCGACCTGACCGGCGAGACCGACCTGCACCGCGACGCCGGCGGCCTGTCGACGTGGGACTACGAGTCCGGGGAGGTCCGGCAGACGTCGAGCACCGCCGCCGTGCGCCTGCCCCGTTCCGACGACCTCGTACCCGGCAATCTGGCCCGCCGGCTGCTCAGCGAGGTCGACGCCTCCGACGTCAGCCGACTTCCCACCAAGCGGATCGCCGGGTACACCGCCGCCGGCCTTCGGGTACGGCTTCGCGACAGCGGCTCGACCGTCACCGCCATCGACGTCTGGGCGCTGGCCGGCAGCGGGCTGCCGGTGTCCGTCGCGGTGTACGCAGGCGGCAGCCGCACCCCGCTCGTCGCGAGCACACTGCTCGACCTGACGCTCGGCCGGCCCTCGGCCTCGACCGTCGCCTTCCGTCCGGTCGTGGGCACCCGGGTCGAGCGTGACGGCTTCGGCGACATCGTGTCGGCGCTCGATGCCTTCGGCAGCACCCGCCCGCCGGCGGTCGTTGCCGGGCTGGCGCGCCGCACCGATCTCGACCTCGGCGCCGTGGGCGTGTACGGGCGGGGCGTCACGACCGTGGTCGCAGTGCCGTTACCTGCCCGGCTGGCCGGCCAGGTCGTGCCGTCGTTGCGCACCACGCCGCGCGCGGTCGAGGACGACAGCGGGATCGCCGCCGGCGTGGGCGCGCTGAACGTCCAGCTCGGGCCGCCGCGCGGGAACGGTGACCGATGGCTGCTGGTCGGCACGGTCACCGCAACCACGCTGCGCGCCGCGATCGGCGAGCTCCCGCTGCTGCAGCCATACCTCGGACGGCCGGGCCGGTGAACCGTCCGTGATCCGTACCCACGGTCTGACGAAACGCTTCGGCTCGGTGACCGCCGTCGACGGCATCGATCTCGACGTCCGCGCCGGCGACGTCTACGGCTTCCTCGGCGCCAACGGTTCGGGCAAGACGACGACCGTCCGGATGCTGCTCGGCCTGGTGCTGGCCACGTCCGGCGAGATCAGTGTGCTGGACCGGGCGATGCCGAAGTCGGCCCGCGAGGTCCTGCCTCGCGTCGGCGCCCTGATCGAGGGGCCGGGCGCGTACGGCCACCTGTCGGCACGGACCAACCTCGAGCTCATCGATGCCAGTGGCGTGGGCGGCTCGCGGCGCACCCGCACCGCGCGCATCGACGGCGTGCTCGAGCAGGTCGGACTCGACGCGGTGGGGCGCCGGCCCGTGAAGGCGTTCTCGCTCGGGATGCGCCAGCGGCTTGGGCTCGGAGCGGCGCTGCTGCGGCGTCCCGAACTGCTCATCCTCGACGAGCCGACCAACGGCCTGGACCCACAGGGCATCCACGAGATCCGCGACCTGTTGCTGGCTCTGAACCGCGACGGCACCACCGTGTTCCTTTCCTCGCACCTGCTGTCGGAGATCGAGCAGATGTGCACCCGGATCGGCGTCCTGGACCGCGGGCGGCTTGTGGTGCAGGAGTCCCTCGAGGTGCTGCGTGCCCCTACCGGTCTCACCGAGGTGCGGACGTCCCAACCGGCCGCGGCCGTGTCGACGCTGGGGGCACGCGTGGTGTCGCGCGTCGACGACCTGCTCCTGGTGCGTGACGGTGGGCCGGCCGAGCTGGCCGAGCTGCTGGTACGCGCCGGCGTTCCGGTCGACGGGCTCGCCGCGCAGCGGCACACCCTCGAAGAGGTCATCCTCGAGCGCACGTCCGCCGGCTCCGACCGGGTGGCCGCTGCGCATCGAGTGGTGGCGTCGTGATCGCCGTCGAGCTGCGCAAGCTCGCCCGTCGTCCACGGACCTGGCTCACGCTGCTGCTGCTCAACGCGCTGCCGACGCTCGTCGCGGTGCTGCTGGCCACCACCGACATCGCGCCGCGACCGGGTTCAGGTCCGGCGTTCCTGTCGGCGGTGCTGTCGAACGGGTCGCTTTTCGCGGTGGCCGCGCTGGCCATCGTGCTGCCGCTGTTCCTGCCCATTGCGGTGGCGGTGATCGGCGGCGACTCGATCGCCGGCGAGGCGCAGTCCGGGACGTTGCGCTACCTGCTGGCCCGCCCGGTCGGACGTACCCGGCTGCTGACGGCCAAGCTGGTCACGGTGCTGGCGTTCACGGTGCTGGCCGTCGTTCTGGTGGCCGGCATCGGGTTCGTGGTCGGCGTGCTGCTGCTCGGCAACGACCCGGCCACCGCCGGCTCGACCATCGCCAGCGTCTCCGGTTCGGCGCTGACGCCGACCCAGGTGGCACTGCGGACGCTGCTGGCCATGGGTTACGTCGCGCTGTCGATGCTGGGCGTGGCCGCGTTGGCCCTGCTGCTGTCGACGGTCACCGATTCGCCGCTGGCTGCCACGCTCGGCGCTATCGCGTTCCTCATCGGGTCGTCGGTGCTGCTCACCCTCGATGCCGCGCGGCCGCTGCAGCCCTACCTGCCGACCCGGTACTGGCTGTCGTTCATCGACCTGTTCCGCGATCCGATCCTGTGGCGCAACGTCGAGCGCGGTGTGCTGCTGCAGCTGGTCTACGTCGCGGTGTTCCTGCTCGCCGCGTGGGCCAACTTCAGCACGAAAGACGTCAAGAGCTGATGCAGTTGGCCGGCACCCGCGTGACGGGCGGACCGGCAGCAAGCTCCGCGAGCACGATCGCCTGCACGGCCGGGTCGGTGGGCAGGCCCTCGTGCTTGACGGGGTCGTTCGGGCAGACGCTTTGAACGGTGAGGTCCACGGCGCCGTGGAGGCGGGCCGACGACGGCGGTAGGACGACATCGTCGTGGGTCGTCCAGATGGAGACGAAGCGCGGTCCGGCCGGCGTCTCGTCACCGGCGTTCAAGCCGGCCAGCAGCGTGCTGTCGGTCGCGAGTTGGCGGCAGGCGGTCGGGCACGCGCCGGGCAGCGCGGTGCCCGCCAGGCTGGCGACGTCCGTGCCGTGCTGCGGCGAGCCCAGGCTGATGACGTGCCGGGCCCGCGCCGCGCCGCCGTGACTGCGCACCCACAGCCGGGCGACCACACCGCCGGCCGAGTACCCGATGACGTCGACCGACGTGGCCTTCGTCCGGGCCAGGATCGTGTCGACGGTATTGCCGAGCGAGCGGGCCTGCGCATCGAGGTCGCCGCGGCCGTCGCCGGGCAGGTCGAACACGGTCGCGTCCTTGCCGTGCTCACGCAGGAAGGCGGCCAGGGCGGAGACGCTCGTCGTCGACCCGCCGTAACCGGGCACGAGCACGACCGGACCGGGTGTCTGCTGCGACACCGGCTTCGCGTCGTCGCCACCGACAACCGCGACCACGGTGATCGCGACCGCGGCCGCCACCACCAGCGCCAGCACGACAAGCACGAGCCGTCGACGAGCCGGGGCAAGGGACGCGAACACCGACCCATGGTGCCTGCCGCTCCTGAGACCGCCCGACTTGTCCGCGCTCCCGCCGGGGCCTTCCGCGGTGCATGATGCGCGCATGCGACTCGCGCGGGTGCTTGTCTCGGCCACCGTCCTGCTGCTCGCTGCCACCGGCGCTAGCCCGGCGTGCGCCACGCCGCTGGCGCATGCACCCTCGACCCTGCGGGTGGGCGCACTGACGCTGAGCCGGTGCAATCTCGGGACGAGCCGGACCACGTACTGCGGCTCGTTGCGGGTGCCGCTCGACCCCGCCGACGGGAAGGCCGGCACGATCAAGATCGGCCTCGGGTGGCTGCCCAGCAGCGGGACTGCGCGCGGCACCGTCCTGGCCCAGGAGGGCGGGCCCGGCTACCCGTCGACCGGCACCGCGGCCGACTTCGAGACCATGTTCGGGCCGACGCTTGCGCACCGCAACCTGCTGCTCGTCGACGCCCGGGGCACCGGCCGCTCGACGCCCATCGACTGCGAGCCGCTGCAATCGCTGCCGTCGCCGACGCCGCGGTTCACTGCAGCTGCCGACGCGTGTGGCCGTCAGCTGAACCACACCTTCCGCCGCACCGGTGGCGGGTGGGTGCACGCGTCCGATCTGTTCAGCACCGCGAACACGGCCCGCGACACTGCGCGGGTGCTTGCCGCCCTGAAGCTGGCGAAGGTCGATCTCTACGGTGACTCGTACGGCACGTACTTCGCCCAGTCGTTCCTGGCGCGGTACCCACGCCTGGTGCGCTCGGTGGTGCTCGACTCCGCCTACGAGGCGCGCGGTCTGGACCCCTGGTACCGGACGACGGTGAGCACCGCGCGGCGGGCGTTCGACACCGTCTGCCGCCGCGCCGTCGGCTGCCCGGGCGGCTGGTCCTGGGCGCGGATCTCCGAGCTCGCTGCAGTGCTGCGCCGGCACGCGGCGACCGGCACCGTCGTCGGGACGGACGCTGTGCGCCACCGGGTGACGGTCGGCGTCACCGCGTTGCTGAACATCGTCAACGACGCGGGGTACGACACCGACCCCTACCGTCAGCTCGACGCAGCCGCTCGCGCCTACCTCGAACGGCGTGACGCCACCCCGTTGCTGCGCCTCTACGCACAGGACGTCGGCTACGACTACAGCGACTATTCGGCCAAGGCCGATTACTACTCCGACGGGCTCTACCTGGCCGTGGCGTGCACGGACTATCCGCAGCTGTTCGACATGCGCTCGTCCCCGTCGATGCGGCGCACCCAGCTCGCGGCGTCGATCAAGGCCCTGCCGGCGCGGACGTTCGCGCCGTTCACCACTCGGGAGTGGTTGACGGTCCTGCCGTACACCGAGACCTACACCGGCTGCCTGGGCTGGCCCGCGCCGACGCATCCGGCCGACCCGCCGATCCCGGCCGGCGCTGCGCTGAACCCGCGGCACATCCCGGTGCTGATCCTCAACGGCCAACTCGACTCGCTGACGCCGGCCGCGGGTGGGGCGCACATCAAACGGCAGATGGGGCGCGGTGCACGCACCATCGTGGCCGCCAACACCGTTCACCTGGTGGCCTTGGAGAACGACAACGTCTGTGGGCGAACGCTGGTGCAGCGCTTCGTCGCGCACCCGACCGGCCGTCTCGACGCCTCGTGTGCCGCACGGATTCCGCGCATCCGGGCCGTGTCGCAGTTCCCCCGGCGGTTCGGCGAGGTGGTCCCGGCCCACGGGCACGCGTCGCCGAACACGCGCCGGCTGGCCGCGATCGCGGTGGCGGCGGCTGGTGACGCGCTGATTCGCTTCGACTATGTCGACGGCGCAAGGGACCTCGGCCTACGCGGCGGCTCGGTGCACTACGACGAGGACGGCAACGCGACGCTGCACGCGGTGCGGTGGACGACGAACACGATGGTGAGCGGGACGGTGACCGTCACCGCTACCGGCGGACGCGGCCACCTGCAGGTGACCGGACCGCGGGGCAGGGTCGTGCACGTACTCGTGCGCTGGGGCAGCGGGCTGCTAGCCACCGCGACCATCGGTCGCACCCGGCTCACCGCACCCGCTCCCTGACAGGAGTCAGGACGTGGCGCGGTCCTGCACCGCGTCGCCGCCGCCCAGCAGATCGCCCTGACCCACCGGCACCTTCGGCTTGGGCAGCGCAACGAGGCGCTGCTCGGCGACCTCGGGCGCCTGGGTGGAGCGCGCGTGCTCAGTGACCTGCCGCGGCGCCTCGATTGCTTCGTCGGGCTTCACAACTTTCAGGTCGATCATCTTGCGGGCGGTGACGAAGACCCGCGTCTCGAGCGAGGACACCGTCTTGTTGTAGTCGCCGACCGCGTTGTTCAGCGACCTGCCGAGCTTGTCGATGTGCCCGCCCATCGTCGAGAGCCGCTGGTAGAGCTCGCGGCCGAGTTGGTGCACCTCGGCAGCGTTCGCGGCGAGCGCCTCCTGCCGCCAGGTGTAGGCGACGGTGCGCAGCAGCGCCACCAGCGTGGACGGCGTGGCCACGACGACGTCCTGGTCGAAGGCCCGCTCGAGCAGCGACGGGTCCTCGCGCAGCGCGGCGTCGAGGAACGCATCCGCCGGCACGAAGCAGACGACGAACTCGGGTGTGGGGGAGAAGTGCTGCCAGTAGGACTTGGCGCCGAGCTGGTCGATGTGCGTGCGCAGGTGCTTGGCGTGCGCCTTGAGCCGCAGCGCCCGGGTGGCCTCGTCCTTGGCCTCCATGGCCTCGAGGTAGCCGCTGAACGCGACCTTCGAGTCGACAACGATGTTCTTGCCGCCGACGAGGCGCACCACGAGGTCGGGACGCAGCACGCCGTCGGGACCGGTCACTGATTCCTGGGTGACGTAATCGATGTGCTCGCTCATTCCGGCCGCCTCGACGGTCCGCTCGAGCTGCATCTCACCCCAACGGCCGCGGACCTGCGGCGCGCGCAGCGCGGTGACGAGCTGTGTGGTCTCGAGGCGTAACTGCTCAGAGGTCTGGCGCATGGTGCCGACCTGCTCGAGCAGCTTCTCGTACGAGCCGGCGCGGTCGCGCTCGACGGAGTTGAGCTGGCTCTGGACGCGTTCGAGGGTCTCGCGCAACGGCAGCACCATGCCCTCGATCGCCTGCTGACGCTGGGCGAGATCGCCGTCCGAGGAGGCCCGAGCCGCGGTCAGCCTGGCCTCGGCCAGCTCCGCAAAGGCCTGATTGTTGGCCTGCAGCGCTTTGCCGGCCAACGAGTCGAACGCCTCGCGCAGCCGACTCTCGGCGACCGCGTCCTCCTCGAGCCGCCGCCGGTGCGACGCCCGCTCGGAGTCGAGGGTGGCTGTCAGTCGAGCGACCTCGTGACGAGCCTCGTGCGTGGCGGCCTCGGTGAGGGCAAGGGTCTCGCGCCCGGCGGCCTCCACCTCGGCGAGCGCGACCCGGTGCGAGGTCTCTGCGCGGGAACGTCCGAACAACAGCCCGATGACCACCCCGGCGGCAAGGGTGAGCACGGCGAGCAGAACAGCAGCGACATCCATGGCTCGATGCTCACACCGGGGTCCGACAGTTTCGGGATCCGACGCGCCCTACCACTCGACTGAAAACCGGCGGCCCGCGCGTCCGTAGAGTCAGAGCTCGTGAGCCTCACCATCGGCATCGTCGGCCTGCCCAACGTCGGCAAGTCCACCCTGTTCAACGCGCTGACCAAGAACGACGTGCTGGCCGCGAACTACCCCTTCGCCACGATCGACCCGAACGTGGGCGTCGTCGGCGTGCCGGACGCCCGGTTGGACGTCCTCTCGAAACTCTTCTCGTCGGCCAAGACCGTCCCGGCCACCGTGTCGTTCGTCGACATCGCCGGCATCGTCCGCGGCGCCAGCACCGGCGAGGGACTGGGCAACAAGTTCCTGGCCAACATCCGCGAGGCCGACGCGATCTGCCAGGTCATTCGCGCGTTCAGCGACCCGAACGTCGTGCACGTCGACGGCAAGGTCGACCCCGCGTCCGACATAGAGACCATCAACACCGAGCTGATCCTGGCCGACCTGCAGACGCTCGAGAACGCGCTGCCGCGCCTGCAGAAGGACGTCCGCCTGCACAAGGACCGGGCATCCGTCTTGGCCGCCGCCGAGCAGGCCATCGAGCTGCTGCAACGAGGCACGACCCTGTACTCCGCCGGGATCGACCGCGAGCCGCTGCGCGAGCTGACGCTCATGACCACCAAGCCGTTCCTGTACGTGTTCAACGTGGACTCCAACGAGCTCGAGAACGCCGACTTCATCACCGAGCTGCGCGCCCTTGTCGCCCCGGCCGAGGCGATCTTCCTCGACGCCAAGACCGAGGCCGAGCTGATCGAACTCGACGCCGCCGAGGCACTGGAACTACTGCAGTCCATGGGCCAGGAGGAGTCTGGAATCGATCAGCTGGCACGCGTCGGCTTCGCAACGCTGGGCCTGCAGACCTACCTGACGGCCGGCCCCAAGGAGTCGCGGGCCTGGACGATCCCGGTCGGTGCCACCGCCCCGCAGGCCGCGGGCGTCATCCATACTGACTTCGAGCGCGGCTTCATCAAGGCCGAGGTGGTGTCCTACGGCGACCTCGTCGACGCCGGTTCGATGGCCGAAGCCAAGTCGCGCGGCAAGGTGCGCATCGAGGGCAAGGACTACCTGATGCAGGACGGCGACGTGGTCGAGTTCCGCTTCAACGTCTGACGGCCCCCGAGAATCCCAGCAAAAATGGGCCTCAGAGGCCCTATTTCGGGGTTCTAGTCCGCAAAAAGTCCGCAGAATTTTCCGGCGAGGTCGCGGAGCGCATCAGATCGGCGGCCGCGGCGCGGGTGCGATCCTCGGCCGTCGGCCACAGGTGGGCGTAGGTCCGCAGGGTCGTGGTTGCCGAGGCGTGACCGAGCGCGCGCTGCACGGTGACGACGTCGCAGCCGGCCGCGATGAGTCCCGAGGCGTAGAAGTGGCGCAGGTCGTGCAAGCGGATGCCGGTGACTCCAGCGGTGGTCTGGGTCTTGCGCCACCAGTAGCCGACCGTGTTCTGGTGCGGCGGGTCACCGGGCTCGCCCTGGAACATCCACCGGTCCGACGACCGCCCGAAGGTGTGCGCCTCGACGTGCTGTCCGAGCAGCGTGGTGAGGTCATCGGGCAGGTGGATGACCCGCTCCGAGCCGTACTTTGGAGCCTTGATCTCGACCTGCCGGTCACCAGCCCGCTGCACCTGACGGGCGACGGTGAGCCTGCGCCGCAGAAAGTCGATGTCAGCGACTTGGACGGCGGCCGCTTCCCCGAGGCGCAACCCGGCGAAGGCGCACAGCGCGACGAAGGCGCGGAACGATTCGTCGGCAGCGGTGAGCAGGACGCCGACGTCGTGGACGGTCGGGATGCTCATGCTGGCGTCGGCGCGCCGCTGGCGGGGGAGCCGAACCGCCTCGGTGGGGTCACGCACGATGAGCCGGTCGCGGACGGCAGCGCGGAAGACGCCGCGCACGTTGTTGTATCGGGTCTTGATGGTCCCTGGGGCGAGTGGCTGGTCGGCCATCCGCTTGATCCACGCCTCGATGTGGGAGTGACTCACCTGCCCGATCTGGTAGCGACCGAGGTCGGAGGAGCGCATGGCGAGGTCCATGGCGGTGCGGGTGCCGGAGGCCCAGACCTGACGCCGCGACCAATCGTCGTAGAAGGCCTGGACCGTGATCTTGCTCAGGCGTGGGACGACATGGGCACCGGTCGCGACCGCGACGGTCTGTTCGGCCAGCCAGGTCTCGCCGTCGATCTTGCGGTCGAAGTGCCGGGAGTGTTCGCGGTCCTGGTCGTCGCGATAGCGCGCGCGCCATCGTCCGTCGGGTCGGCGCTTGATGCTGGCCATGGGCGATCAGCTTTCTAGGGCGAGTCAGTGAAAGTCTGGCACGGTGTCACGGCGTGGCACCCGGGCCGGTCAGGAGGCCTTGGGTTGGCCGTCGGCGCTCTGCTGATCGGCGAGCCAGGCGAGTACGTCGCTGCGCCAGTAAACGACTCGGCGCGGCAGCCGAAAGCTCTTCGGGCCGGCGTTCTTCGAACGCCAGTAGCGCACTGTGGGGGCCGGGGTGCGGAGAAATGCCGCTACCTCCGCGGTGGTCATCAGCTCGTCTGGTTCGTTCATGGTCGGTCTCCTGCGACTGTGCTCGACTCGGGCTGACTCGAGCTGGTCGTTGCACGGTAGGTCGGGGGTATGCCACCAGTCCGGGTTCAGCTGTAGTGGTAGCGGGCTTGCAGGATGACGAGGTCGTCGCCGTCGACGAGGTAGACGAGTCGGTGTTCTTCGGTGATGCGGCGCGACCAGGCGCCGGTGAGGGCGTGACGTAGTTGTTCGGGTTTGCCGATGCCGGTGAAGGGGTCGCGGAGCGCGTCGTCGATGAGTCGGTTGATGCGTTTGACGTTGTTTCGGTCGGCCGTGAGCCAGTGGGTGTAGTCGGCCCAGCCGTGCGGGGTGAAGACGACGCGCATCGGGTGCCCGGGTGACGTCGTCAGCGTTCGAGCTGGTGTTCTTCGCGTTCGCCGCGGTGGGCCTGGGCGAGGCTTTCGAGCAGGCGACGGGCGTTGGCGGGGGAGCGGAGCAGATGCGCGGTCTCTTCGAGGGCGTCGTAGTCGGCGCGGGACATCAGGACGGCGTCACCGCGTTTGGAGGTGATCTCGACGGGGGTGCGGTCGTCGTTGACCTGCTCGATGAGCGGGAAGAGGTTCTTGCGGGCTTCGGACGCGGTGATCGCCATGACGAACTCCTCTGGTCTGGTACCAGATACGGTACCATTGAGGGGGCGGCGAGGAGAAGATCTGAAACCCCGCCGGGTCAGCACCACGCCACCGCGTTGTCGGCCCTGTCATCTGCCCCTGCCTGGCTGATTCCTGGGTCCGTTCCCGAGTGCTCGTGCGTAGTCCATGGTCGGCGGCGGCGCGGGGATCGCCGGCTTCTCGGCGGGCGCTTGTAGCCGCGTGCGTGTGCCGGGTGGTGGCGACGGTAGCCGGGAGGTGTCGTCGGTGGCGGTGTTCGTGGTGGCAACGATGCGCCAGTGCAGTGCCGCGGCCGGTTGCTCATCGGGCAGCGGCTGCTCGTTGGCGATGTTCGTGAGGGCAGGTCGGTTCAGGCCGGCGCGTGCGGCGGTGTCCAGATTGGCGGCGGTCTGGGGCCAGGCGGGATCGGTCGTGATCCGCGGAGCGACGGCGGTCGCCCAGTCGTGCCAGCGGCCGGTGGCCGAGTCGGCGGATCCGAGGAGGGTCTCGACGCGTCGGTCGAGGTCGCGTTGCGCCTTCCAGCCTGCGTAGTCGGTGCGACGTGGGCCGCTGGGTCGTAGGTCGGTGTCGGGGATGTTGTGGCCGGCGCGCCAGACGGCGAGGTCTGCGGCGAGGTCGCGGTCACGCTCGATGAGCGGGCCGGCCCAGGTGGGTGCTGTGGCCGGGGTCCACTGCGCGACCTGGGTGCGCAGGGCGGCGGCGTGACGGTCGATGAGTTCGTGGCGGCGGTCGAAGTATCGGTGCCAGTAGTCGTCGGCTTCTAGGCTCTTCGGGACGGCGGGTAGCGCCGGGGCGGTGCTGCTGCCGTGGCGTTGTTCGGGTTGTATCCGCCAGGCCAGGACCGCTGCTGGGTCGTCCGCGCTGCTCAGGTCTTGCCGGTCGACGGCGCGTTGGAGGGTGTCGTAGGGGTTGGTGCCGTCCAGGCCGGTCATGATCAGTTGGTGCTGCAGTGCCGGCCAGGCGTCGCAGTCGGTGACCCCGGGGACCATCTGTTCGGCGCGGCCGGTGAGCCGGGCCAGGTTCTCGGGCCCGAGCAGGGACCGGCTGGCGACGTCGAGGGCGTCGAGGTACTGGGCGACCTGTTTGCCCAGCAGCAGCGCGGGATCACTGGCGGCGTGCTGTTCGCTGGTGGCCGATGTCGCGGTGTCCTCGTGGGTGAGCGCGCTGGTGAGGATCTCGGCCGCGGTGCGGGGATGGACAGCGTCGGTGTGAGTGACGTCGTCGGGGTCGGTGCCGGTGGTGATGTCGAGGTAGAGGTGGTTGGCCAGACGTCCACGGGTCAGCCCGACGTAGAGCAGGCCGCGGTCTTCCTGACCGGTGGCGGCGGCGTGGGCGGTGTCGGCAGTGAGTCCTTGGGCGGCGTGGATGGTGGCGGCGTAGCCGAGTTGGACGTGCTCGCTGACGTAGGCGGCGGGCAGGAGGGCGCGCCGGCGGGCGTGGGTGTGGGAGACATCGAGGCTGCCGTCGGCGTGGACGCCGGTGATCGTCCACCGGTCGCCGTTGGTGACCCAGTCGGTGGCCGAGGTGGCCAGCCGGCGGTCATTGTGTCGGGTGACGATGATGTCGCCTACCGAGGCGCTGGTGCCGTCGGTGAGGGCCACCTCGTGCCCGTTCGGTGTGTCTGAGGTGGTGAGCCGGTCGTGGCGGGCGCGCAGGTTGAGGTCGCGGACCTGGTTGCGGGTGGGGGCGAGCAGGACGCTGTCGAGCCCGGCGGCGCGGTCCGCGGCCCAGCCTTGGTAGGCCTGTTCGAGGCTGGTGGTGGTGTCGCCGACGTGGATGCGGTGGTGGTCGGTGTAGTAGGCGATCGCGGTCGGGTCGCCTTCGCGCAGGGCGAGGGAGGCGGCGGCTTCGCCGTGATTCGGGCGTCCGTCGGGGTGGGTGAAGCGGCGGACGGTGTGCAGGGTGGCGGCGCCGTGGGTGCGTTCGAGGTCGCGCAGCAGGCCGCCGGCGCCGATGGCGGCGAGCTGCCGGTTGTCGCCGACGAGCCGCACGGACCCACCCTGCTCGACGACGAACTTGATGGCGGTGGCGAGGTCGAGGGTGCCGGCCATGCCCGCCTCGTCGATGATCACGAGGCTGTCCGGGCCGATCGCGGTGGCCCAGTCTGGGACTGCGCGGCCGGTGGTGATGGCGTCGACGAGCTTGGCGAGGGTGTCGGCCGCGAAGGCGTGTTCGGCGAGTTCGCTGCGCAGGATGTGCGCTGCTCCGGCTGAGGGGGCGAGCCCGATGACCGTCCCTCCGTCGGCTGTCCAGGACGCTGCGAGGGCGCGCATGGCGACGGTCTTGCCGGTTCCGGCGGGGGCGAGCGTGAGCTGCACCCGCGCACCTGACGTGGCCAGGTCACGGACCATGGCGGCCTGGTCCTCGCCGAGGGTGAGTCCGTTAGCGGCCGACTCGAGCAGCGCCAGCGAAACCACGGAGGTGTCGATCCGGCGTCCGTCGTGGCGGTCGGCGAGGTCGAGGACGGTGCGTTCGGCCTCGAGGATGGCGGGGGAGCTGTAGCGGGCGGAGCCGGCGATCTCGTAGACCGAGGTGCCGTCCGAGCGCCGCAGGATCGCGGGTTCCTCGAGCTGCGGGCGAGCGGTCAAGGCCACGGACAGGGCGGGGGACAGGACCCGTTCGACGACGGTGTCGACGAGCGCATCGAGCTGGTTGGCGCGAAAGTCTGGCACGGCGTCATGGCAGCGCACCTGTCGCTCGGTTTCGGCGCGCACATGGTTGATCTGCCAGGTCGCGCGGTCGTGCTCCAGCGTGGCGAGCACGTCGCGGGCCAGCGCGTCGACGTCGAGCGGCCGCCGGGCCGGCGCGAGCGTGGGTGTCAATACGTCCCGCACGCCGCGGTCGACGGCCTGCTCCCCGCCCAGCACGATGGCAGCGTCCGCGCGCCAGGCGGCGCGTTGCTCGCCCAACGCACGGGGCGCGTGCTTGCCCTCCCGGGTCGCGAGGGTGGCCTGCTGCGCGAGGTCTTGGCCCTCGACCGAGGTCGGTGGCCGTCCGTGCTCGGCCTGGAACCGGGTCCGCAGCTCGGCGAGTGCGGGCTCGATGTCCGCCCGCCGCGAGGACCAGGCACGCAGCAGTTCGGGGTCGAGGCCGACGATCTCGCGGACCGGACGTTTCCCGTCCGACGCGGCGCGGTCGGCGAACCGGACCCCGATCCGTTCGGTGAGCAGGGCTTCCAGGCGGGTGTTGTACCGCTCGGACGCGGCGACCTTGTTCTTGAACAGCGCTCGCCCGTCGAGGGCGAGCCAGGTCCCGTCGAGGGCGCAGACCTTGTTCGACACGGCGACGTGGGTGTGCAGATCCGGGTCACCGGCGCGCGAGTCGCGGTGGGTGAACGCGGCCGCGAGGAACCCGGTGGTCTCGACCTGGGCGGGTCCGCCGTTACCGCGGCGGGTGTAGCAGGCGTGCTTCTCCAGCCAGCTGATCGTGTCCGCGACCGCGTCGTGATGGGTCTCGGCGATCAGCTCCGACACCTCCCGCGGCGCGATCGCCCACAACGCGGACACGCTCTTCACCGGCGAGAACGTCAGGTCATACCCCGCCACCGTCGACGCCGCCGGGCGCGAGGACCGGGCCAGGAACCCGGATAGCTCACGCTCATCCGCGGGTGCTCGGCCGTGCTGATCGGCGAACATTGTCCGCGCCAAACTCGACCGGAACGCGGCACGCACCTCGGGGTCAATCGCGCTGTTCGTGGGCCGGTCGTGCGTCTCGTTGTGCTCCCGATAGACCTGCGCGAGCCGCTGCTGGAACTCACTCGTGCCCTCGTAGGTGCGGAACTCCCGCCCCAGCAACGTCGCCCGATGAAACCGGCGCCCGCGCACACCCTGGGCGGCGAGGTCACGTTCGATGACGTGCGCGTTGGGGTGGCGGCCCTCCCCGAACAGCGCGACCATCTGCCGCTCGTAGACCCGTCCGCCGGCCTCGAGGACCGGGATCTCGAAAATGTTTGGCACGGTGGACCCGCATGACGCGATCCCGCTGCCCAGCCACACACCGGGGGACTCGCCCTTCTGCTCGTAGTACGTCCCGAGGGTCGAATAGCCGCGGTTGGTGTCGTCGCCGGCCGCGACCTGGCGGGTCAGATACGTGTACCCGCTGCCCGCGGCGAGCTTGTGCAGACCCATCACCCGCACACCGTCCAACAGGGGTATGCCACCCATCCCGGGAACGGGCCCGGAATGCACCAGGTGTGTGGCATCTCGGTTCTGTGAGGCGACGTGTGAGGTGCTCGGCGATCGTCGTCGTCTTCGGTGGGGGAGAGCGGCGGCTGGTTGCAGTGGTTCGGTTGTGCCGGTGAGACTTGCGGCGTGGGTTTCGAGGGTCGCCGTCGTCTGGGCGGTGCGGTCTACCGGGGTGATGGCGCCGGGATCGTCGCCGTGATGACCGTGGAGGTAGCGCGAGAGCTACCCCAGATCGCGGGCCAGGCTGTCCTGGTCGCGCTGGCCCAGCAGACCCCGGGCGCCGCCGGGGTCGCCCGAGCCATCGTCACCCGTCTGAGCGAACGGGAGTGGGACGGAGACGACGAGCTCCGCACCCAACTCGAACAGGCCCTCGGCGACGACGCGGGCTCAGCTCTGCCGCCGATCCCGCTCGACCTGGACCAGCTCGTCGATCTGCTGCAAGGCGGAGAACACCACTGCGGTGGACGACTCAACGTCCGCACCGGCGAAGCACTCCCGGACCTGCTATTCGCCGAGTTGCCCGACCAGTTCGACGAGGACGAGCAAGCGGTCGAGGACGAGTGGCTCTACGTCGACGCGCTGGGCTCGCGAGAGGCCTACCGCGACATGGAGCGGTTCATCGCCGACATCGTCCCCTCGCTGATGGCCGGCCCGTTGACCGAAGCCATCACCGGCAAAGGCGCCTTCGCCCGGTTCCGATCCCGCATCGCCGAGTAGCCCGACCTCGTCGACGCCTGGCGCCTCTACAGCGAGGAACGCTGGCTCGGCCGAGCCCGCCTCTGGCTGGCAGAAGCCGGCTATCGACCCGCGTGACTTCAAGCTTCGTCCGAGACGCGCGTCGATGCCCTGCCGTCAGCGCAGGTGCTTCGCGGCCACATCCGTGACCGAGGCATCGGCGAGCCGCGACTAGGTCTGCGGAGCCGCGGCAACCGCGAGAGCCGAGCCGAACAGCAGGTGCTTGCCGGCCCTGACGAACGTTCAGTGTGTGCAGCGGTTTGAAGGCGCGCCCTTTGCCTGCGAGAGAGCACGTCCGTTGCCGTGCGTTCGCCGATCCAGTTCCCGGCGGGTAGCCGTACCTGTGCGGCAAGCTCGGCGGGAGCAAAGCCATGCTTGCCTCCCAGCCAGCTGTCGAGCACGTCGAGGGACACGCCGATGCGGCCGGCGACGGTCGCCGCGCCTGCGGGTGCCTCCGGCGGCACGGATTCGAGGATCGCACCGACAAGGGTCGTGTCGCCGTTTTCGATGGCCTCGGCGATCAGTCGCAGCGTGGTCGACGCCAGCGCCCGTGCTTCGCCGACCGGAGTGAACAAGCCATGTTGCGTCGTTCGACGGCGCGATCCAGCGCGGCCTGCAATGTCTCGACGTCCTCCACGTCGAGGTTGTCGACGTCGGACCCCTCCTCGGCGAGCAATGGAGCGAGCTCTTGCATCATCTCGCCGGCTATGCCGGGGTGTGCTTGATCTGAGGCAGGCCTGGGGGTGGCTCCGGATCCCGCCGTCGCATGTTGGCCACGGCGCCATCATCTCAGCTAGCGGACTCAACGCGGATGTCAGTTTCGAAAGGTCGACGGTTGGTCTCAACATTTTGGCCTGCTCGATCGTGTGTCTTGTGTCCAAGGATGAGTGCCGAGTTGAGGTGACTGCATGACGTTCGAGGAGTTCGTCGACGCGCGCGTGCGGACCTTGATCGGGTTCGCAATCGCGATGACGGGCGACAAGTTCCTCAGTGAGGACCTCGTACAGGACGTGCTGATCAAGGCCCATCAGCGCTGGGAGCATGTATCCGCGTTGGACGACCCACACAGCTATGTGCGTCGCATGCTGGTCAACGAGTACGTCTCGTGGCGACGCAAGTGGTCCAGGCTGATCCCAGTCCCGGACGTCACACAAGCCGTCCAACCCGATCCGGCGGTGCAGTACGTGGACCGCGCCGCGTTGGCCGCTCAGCTGGCCACGCTGACTCGAACCCAACGAGCCGTCCTGGCCCTGCGCTTCTTCGCGGACCTGCCCGACGACGAGATCGCCCGCGCACTCGGCTGCTCGATCAGCACTGTGCGCAGCCACGCATCCCGCGCGCTGGCCGCGCTGCGCACCGACCCCGAGGCGCTCATGCCTTCGCAAAACAGAGAGACATCCTGATGATCGACGATGACCTTCGCGGGTACTACCGCAGCATCTATGTCGACGACGACTCGGTCCAGCGAGTCACCGGCGCCCTGGACACCCGGCCTGCTTGGCCGGCACGCCGAAATTGGGTACCGATCGCGGCAGGCATTGGGATTGCCGCCTGCGTCGCCGCAGCTGCTGCGGCCGTGCTCACCGCCGGCCACAACCGCAACGCACAGCAGTCCGGGTCCACCGGATCGGCCCCGGTCAGCGTCGGGACGACGAGTCCGCCGAGCTCCGCCGCTACCTCTACGGCTGCACCATCGACCCCGACTCGGCTCACCCCGACCCAGATCGTCGCGACGTTCACCGCGCTACTGCCAGGTACGTGGACGGTCCGGACCACCCGCTCGGACGCGCAAAACACCAACGTCGACGTCGTGATCAACGACGGGAACGGCGCCGCACAGGTCAGCGTCGGCCTCGACTACCCACCGATCCACCCCTACGAGACCAAACCCGTCGGATGCAAGGACGACGGCAGCACCTGGCCGGCAGGGGCCTGCACCACTGCGAGTACCGGCGAACAGATCCTGGCGCTCAAGAGTTACGAATACCCCGCTGACCCATCCCGAGGAGCCAAGGAGTGGTACCTCGAGATCCTCCGCCGAGACGGGGTGAAAGTGTCCATCCACGAATGGAACGCCCCCACCGAAAAGGACTCACCGCAGACCCGCCGCAACCCACCGCTGAGCCTGAAGCAGATGCAAGCCATCGCCGCGAGCCCACGCTGGGCACACTGAACGGAGCCGTCCCAGATGGCAAAGCGCGGCAGCGCTCAACGCGGCATGAGAGCGCGGCATGAGAGCGCGGCAGCGCTCAACGCGGCATGAGAGCGCGGCAGCGCTCAACGCGGCATGAGAGCGCGGTGGCCGTTAGTCGACAGCTACCGAACCCAGCAGTCGCAGGGCTTGGTCGAGGGCGCTAGCGCGGATGCCCCATTCGATCTCCGCACCGTCCATGGTCTGACGGTCACAACGACGAAGTCTGGATCCAGAGACCAGTGTTCGCGCCGCGAAGGGGCGCGGCGTGCGCTCAGCGCGACAGACCTCACCCCGACGTAGGCCCGACCAACCGTCAGGTGCCGGTCGTTGATGGCGGTGCTGTAGGTCGACCACCTATCCGTTACGGCTGGCTGGCGACCCGAGAGGATCCGAAAGGCGCTTCGCACGGTCCCCTTCGATGACACGTTCTTGCCGTCCCAGCGCCTAGGGACCGAGATCAGCCCAGCAAGCGCGTCAAGACGGAACTCGATCACCAGGGAAGTATCGCCCGTTCATCGTGATTACCGCCGCGCAACGCGGCATAAGAGCGCGCAGCGCTCAACGCGGCATGACAGCGCGGCAGTGCTCAACTGCTCGTATTGTCTTTGGTCGCCTATTCACCGGATGTGAACGCGTCGGGTGAACGGTTTGTTGTGGCTGGCCGGGCCCGCGCCGTCCTGATCTTCGCGATCGTGGCTATCGTGTGCGACGCCCTCGTCGCGCTCATGGCCTACGCGGACT
>NZ_CAXTHK010000008.1:0-139674 GCF_964244045.1 uncultured Jatrophihabitans sp.
CGCACCGCCGCCGAAACAATCTTCAGCGGCGCCCTCATGAAAGTTCCGGGCTAACGACAGCGACAGCGATGCGACCATGTCACGGTGACGATGGTCGAGATCTCCGACGAGCAACAGCTACGCGACCTGCTGGGTGAACCGACCCCGGCCGCCAGGAACAAGGAGCGGACCCGGCTCGTGGACGTCGACCGCGCGTGGCTCGCGGCGTCACCGTTCTGCCTCATGGCGACCTCGGACGAGCACGGCGACTGTGACGTCTCCCCGAAGGGCGATCCGCCCGGCTTCACCGTCGTCCTGGACGACACCACCATTGCCATCCCCGAGCGGCCAGGAAACCGTCGAGCCGACGGGTTCCACAACATCCTGCGCAACCCGCACGTCGGCCTCGTGTACTTCATTCCCGGCCGCGGCGACACGCTGCGCATCAACGGCCGGGTCCGGCTGGTGCGCGACGCGCCGTTCTTCGACCTCATGCTCGTGAAGGGTCACCGGCCCGTCCTGGCCGTGGTCGTTGAGATCGAGCAGGTCTTCCACCACTGCAGCAAGGCGTTCCTGCGCTCGTCGCTGTGGCAGCCCGAGACGTGGACGCCGGACGCCGTGCCGTCCCGGGCGCACATCGCGCACGCGCTCGAGCGGCCCGAGACGCCCGTCGACGAGCTCGAGACCTACTACGGCTCGAGCTACGCCGACGGGCTCTACCGCAGCTGAGCCGTCACTTGCTCGGCGATGCGCCGGCGCTCGGGCTCGACGTCGGCAGGCCCCGCAGAGCGATGAGCTGGTCGACTAGCTTGTTGACCTTGGCCTGGGCCGTCGCGATCTGAACCGGGTCCTTGGTGGCGTAGGCATTGCTCAGGTCCGTGTTCGCGGTCTTGAGCTGCGCAACGACCGACCCGAGGGTCTGCGTCACGGGCGTGCCGGTCGAACCGGACGAAGGGCTTGTTGACGCAGACGTGCTCGGTGTGGCGGATGGTGGGGTTGTAGTGCCGCCCGACGACCCGCCCGAACCGCTGGTGTTGACTGAGAAACCCGGAGTGCGACCCTCCTGAATATCTGCTAACGCATCGTCCAGCGTCGCGCCGTACCCGACCTTGTCGCCGTACGTCACCAGCACGCGTGCGAGCGTCGGGTAGGAACTGCTGCTTGCATTCGTCGACTGCACGTACAGCGGCTCGACGTACAGGAACGAGTTGCCCAGCGGCAACGTCAACAGGTTGCCGTGCTTCACCGTCGACTGCCCGGTGTTGAGCAACGAGATGTCCCGCGAGATCACCGGTTGGGTCTTGAACACGTTCGCGACCTGGCTCGGACCTTGGACCGCCGACTTGCCGGGGACCTCGAGCACCGTCAACTTGCCGTAGTCCGGCCCCGGGTCACTGTCGGCCGAGATGTAGGCGGCCAGGTTCGGGGCGTTGTTGACGACCATCGGCGACGTGAGCTGGAACTGCGGGGTGTTGTTCGACGCTGCGGGCGCGTTGGCCAGCACGTAGTACGCCGGTTGGTCTGCACCGGCGAAGTTCGGGTCCTCGGGCACGGCCCACTTGCCCTTGCCGTTGTAGGAGTCGATCGGGTCGCTGATGTGGTACTGCGCCAGCAGAGCCCGCTGGGTGTTGAACAAGTCCTGCGGGTAGCGGACGTGGTCCAACACGTCCGTGGGCATCGTCTTCTTGGCCTGCACCAGACCCGGCAGGATCTTGCGCCAGGCCTTGAGGATCGGGTCCTTGGCATCCCAGGCGTACAGCTTCACGGTTCCGTCATAGGCATCGACGGTGGCCTTGACCGAGTTGCGGATGTAGTTGATCTGCCGGTCCTGCTGGTCCCGGCGCAGCGACGTGCCGGTGAGCTCCGACAGCGACTGCCGCTCCGAGTACGGGAAGTTCGCCATCGTCGTGTAGCCGTCGACCATCCACATGATGTGCCCGGTCTGCTGGTCGACGAACGGATAGGGCGCGCCGTCGATCGTGAGGAACGGCGCCAACTTCTGCACAAGTGCCTTCGGATCCCTGTTGAGGATGACCCTGGCACCCGAGGCACCGACTGCGTCGTTGAGCAGGAAGTTCGTCTCCTTGTACTTGACTGCGAACGCCAGCTTGGTCAACGTGCCGGCCAGCGAGACGCCACCCGCTCCCGTGTAGGTAGTGGCGCCGGCGTTGCCGTTGTACTCACGCCTGCGGTCCTTGTCGCCCACGATCGAGTACGGGTTCATGCCCTGGCCGAAGTAAACCTCCGGCTTGACGACCTTGAGACCGAGCGGTCCGGTGGACGGGATGCCGCCCTCGGCGTACGGGATGTCGCCGTTCGTCACGTCCTCGTCGGCCTGCGCGGCCACAAACCCGTACCCGTGCGTGTAGACCGTGTACTGGTTGATCCAGTTGTTCAACGAACCGCTCAGGTTCGCCGGCTCGAGCTGGCGGACTCCGACGACGTAGTCGTTGACCGTTCCCGCCGGATTGGCGTAGCGGTCGACGTTCAGTTTGTCCGCGAACCCGTACGGCTGTGCGATCTTCTGGAGGTTGGTGAACGTCGGGCCCACGACGTTGGGGTCCAGGATGCGGATGTTGTCGACGGTCGTGTCCGAAGTGGTCACCGCACCGCGGGCCGGTTTCGCCGTGGCGGAGTACGGCACGTACGTGACCGTTCCGCTGGTACCGGCGGCGTTCTGCGTCTGGATGTCGTAGGCGTCGCGCGTCGCAGTGATGTTGCGCTTGATGTAGGGCGCTTCCTTGTCGCTGGCGTTCGGCTTCACCGACACCCGCTGCACGATCGCCGGGTAGATGCCGGCGATGACGATCGACAGGATGATGAGCATGACGAATCCGATGAAGGGCAGCAGGGCGCTCTTGAGCCAGATGCTGGCCAGCACGCCGAGCGCCAGCACGATGGCGAGCCAGAACAGGATCGTCTTGGCCGGCAGTTCGGAGTGCACGTCGGTGTACGAGGCGCCGGTGAACTTGCTGCGGTCGGAGAAGACCAGTCCGTACCGGTCCAGCCAGTAGGCGGCGGCCTTCAACGCCATGAAGACGAACACCAGAATGGTGATCTGCCGACGTGCCGCGATGGTGATCTTCGGCCCCGGTGTCTGCAGCCGGATCGCGCCGCTGAGGTAATGCACGGCCACCGTGAGAATCAACGCGAAGATGATCGCCGTGAAGCCGAAACCGAGCAGGATCCGGTAGATCGGGTAGTCGAAGGCGTAGAAGCCGATATCGAGGTGGAACTGCGGATCCTTCTGCCCGAAGGAACCCCCGTTCAGGTACAGCTGCCACTGCTGCCACTTGCCCTGCGCCGACGCACCGGCGGCGACGAACGCGATGAGCGTGACGCCGGCCAGCACGAGCTTGCGCCGCGGTTCGATCATCAGCGCGTAGTTCTGCAGGTTCTGCTGTTCGGGTGACATCGGCCGGAACGGCGGCCGGATGAGGTACGCAGCGAGCAGGTTGCCGCCGATGATCAACGCCATGATCAGGCCGAAGACGAAGAACAGCACCAGCTTCGTCCAAAACATGGTGGCGTAGACGTTGCGGTGGCCGGTCGTGCCGAACCAGAGGTAGTTGACGTACACGCCCGCGAGCTTGACGAACAGGATCAGCAGCACGATCAGGATGGCCACGACCGACAGTGCGATCTTCGCCCGCCGCGACAGGACCACGGACGGGATGGGTTGCCGCATCGCCACGGGCGAGCTCCTCGGTGAGACACAGGTTGACCACGGGCATCGAAGTCGCTCGTGGCGTAACGCTGCGGTCAACGTACCGGCCGTTGTCCGGGTTCCGACATCGGTGCTGGACGGACCGGTCGTAGCTCTCAGGTGCGCCTCCACCATGATCGGACTGTGAGCGAATTCCTCAGCGTGCTCGAGCAGGCGATGGCCGAGATCGAGCAGCACGTGCACGCCGCCGGCTGGGATCGCGGGCCGGCGCTGTTCGCACTTGTCAGTTCCGGTCAGTTCGCCGTCGACGACCCGCAGACCGCCGCCCGGTTGGGCATCGACCAGCTGCCGCCGCAGACGCTGACCCCCATCGAACAGGAGGACCTGCCCGACCAGCCATTGGACGAGGTGCTCGCCGGGCTCGAGTGGCCGGCTGCAGTGCTCGGTTGCGCGGTGACCCAGGAGATCGTCATCCTGCCGCCGTCGGCGGAAGCCGAGGTGGCCGACGGCGACACCGCGGCCGCGGCGGCGCACCCCGAACGGCGCGAGGCGCGCATCGCGGTCGGCGTGCTGCGCGACGGCTCGAGCGCTGCGCTGCTGCGCCTGCGCTCCACCGACGGCGCCGACGAACCGGACGAGGAGCGACTCACCGGCGCGGACCTGGCCCCGAACCTCGTCGAGGCGCTGCTTGCGACACTGAGCTGACCGCGGCTCAGCAGTGCGGGACGGGCCGACCCTGTTCGATGGCCAGCAGGTCCTGCACCGCGCCGTGCAGAGTATCGACCTTGACGACCCGCAGCCCGCTCGGAGTGTCCTTTCGGACGTCGCTGCAGTTTCCGGACGGAGCCAGGAAGACCGTCGCGCCCTTGTGCTTGGCCGCGATCATCTTCAACTGGATGCCGCCGATCGGGCCGACCTTGCCGCTGCCGTCGATGGTGCCGGTGCCGGCGATGAACCGGTCCTTGGTGAGGTCGGTGCTGCCGACCTTCTCCATGATCCCGAGCGCGAACATCAGCCCGGCCGACGGGCCGCCGATCTCGTTGCCGAGCCCGAGGTCGACGGAGAACGGAGCGAGGCAGGTGTCGGCCACCTCGATGCCGAGCCGCGCGCCCTTGCCCTTCTTGGGCGGGGTGCCGACCGTGACCTCGGTGACGACGTCCTTGCCCTGGCGCGACACGGCGACCGGAACCGTCGTGCCGGGCTTCAGCGCGGACAGCACCGTGGAGAGTGTCGTGGCCGTGGTCGCGGCCTTCCCGGCGACAGATTCGAGCTTGTCGCCAGGACGCAGCTTGCCCTTCGACGGACCGTCGGCCAGCACGCTCACCACGCCGAAGCCGCGCGGGTACTTCAGCTCGCACAGTGCAGCCTGGGTAGCGCTGTCCTGCGAGGTCAGGAAGTCCTGGGTGTTCTCCTGGTCGGTCTGCTTCTGCGACCTGCCCGGCGGATACACCGACGCCCGCGGCACCACGACCTCGTCGTGCTTCAACCAACCGGCGAAGGCCTGGAACGCGCTCACCGACTGCGTCGTGACGCTGACCGTCGTGAGGTTGAGGTGTCCGTCGGTGCGGTTGGGCGTGCGACCGACGATTTTGATGATCAAGTTGCCCTGCTCGTCGCTGCCCAGCGTGTTGTAGGTCGGGCCGGGCGACAGGATGACGTACGGGACGGGCATCGTCAGCGACAGGATGAACAGGACGAGGAACAACACGCCGGCCACGGCAAGGGTGCGTACGCGTCGGCTCAGGGCAACCCAGGCACGTCCGCCCGGAACACGCTCGGCCGACGGCAGCGAAAGGCGAGCCACCCCGGAAGCGTATCCGGGCCGGTCAGTCCAGCTCGTCCGGATGGTGGGGCGGCGACTCCCGCGGTGCCGTGCGGGTGTGGGTCGAGGCGCCCAGGGCGTCGAGGTAAGCGGTGTGCGCGCGCATCGACTCAGCGGTATCCGGCAGCCGGCGCGGCCGCGCACGTACCCACGTCCAGAGCGCTGCCAGCAGCGTGACCCCGACCGGCACGGCCAGCCAGAGCGCCCATGTCATGCCGGCCGACGCTACCGGCGGCGGCGCGTTCGCCCCCGGCGCAACGCGGGACGCCTGCGGAACCGCGCGCACTGTCTGTTCGTCGCTACTACCGTGAACCCCATGAGCAACTTCGGCTTCGGCTTCGGACTCGGCGGTCCCGGTGGAGACGGGGGCGACGGCGACCCCAACCCGATGGGCGGAATGCCGTTCTTCGCCGAACTGCAGAAAATGCTGTCCTGGTCCGGCGGTCCGGTGAACTGGGATCTCGCCAAACAACTCGCGGCCACCACGCTCACGCAGGGCGGCAGTGGCACCAGTGGCAACGCGATTGTCAGCCCGGCCGAGCGGCTCGGCGTCGCAGAGGCGATCCGCCTCGCGGACCTCTGGCTCGACGACGTGACCGACCTGCCGTCCGGCGTGCAGTCGATCGAGTCGTGGTCGCGCACCGAGTGGCTCGACAAGACACTGCCCGTCTGGTCCGCGTTGTGCGAGCCGGTTGCCGCGCGGGTGGTTGCGGCGATGTCGGCGGCCATCCCCGAGGAGCAGGTGCAGATGCTCGGCGAGGGCAATCCGCTGGCGGGGATCATGCAGCAGGTCGGCGGCCTTATGTTCGGCGCCCAGGTCGGCCAAGGCCTCGGCGGCCTCGCCCGCGAGGTCGTCTCAGCCACCGACATCGGCATCCCGCTCGGCCCGGCCGGCGTCGCTGCCCTCGTACCGGCCAACATCGCCGCCTTCAGCGAAGGTCTCGAGCGGCCCGCCGAGGAGATCCGCCTCTACCTGGCGCTGCGCGAGGCCGCCCATCAGCGGCTGTTCGCCCATGTGCCGTGGCTGCGTCAGCACCTGCTCGACACCATCGACACCTACTCGCGCGGGATCACGCTGGACATGTCGGCCCTCGAGGACGCCATGCGCACCATCGACCCGATGAATCCGCAGGGGATCCAGGACGCGCTCGGCGGCGGCCTGTTCGCGCCGCAGGAGACCGCTGAGCAGCAGAATGCCCTGCGCCGACTCGAGACACTGCTCGCCCTGATCGAGGGCTGGGTCGACACCGTCGTCGCTGCGGCCGCCACTGAGCGGATGCCCGGCGCCGTCGCGCTGCGCGAGGCCACCCGCCGGCGACGCGCCTCGGGCGGTCCGGCCGAGCAGACGTTCGCCACCCTGGTGGGCCTCGAGCTGCGGCCCCGCCGGCTGCGCGACGCAGCGACGCTGTGGTGGAGCGTCACGGAGAAGCGTGGGGTCAGCGGACGGGACGCCATCTGGACGCACCCGGACCTGCTGCCCACCGCCGACGACCTCGACGATCCGCTCGATTTCGGTGACAAGGTGATGTCCGAGCAGGACTTCATTGTCCCGGACGACCTCAGCGATCTGCTTGGCGAGGGCAAACCAGACGATCCGACGGATCCCCCGACGTCCTGACGGTCAGCCGGTCGCGGAGTCCAGGTCCTCGTCGCTGCCCAGATCGTCGGCGAGGTCGTCGGCGATGGGCAGGTGCGCCGCGGCGCTGACCCCGTCGAGATAGCCACGGGCGCGTTCGGTGCGCGGGTAGCGGGCAACGAGGGCCCAGAAGTCAGGACCGTGGCCGGCCTCGAGCAGGTGCGCGAGTTCGTGCACGAGCACGTAGTCCTGCACCCAAGCCGGCATGGTCAGCAGGCGGCGCGAGAGGCGGATGCTGCCCTCGTCCGGGGTGCATGACGCCCACCGGCTACGCATGGCCGGCACCCACCGCACGGTCGACGGCCGCGCCTGCCCGTTCAGGTAGCGCGCGGACAGCTCGGCGGCCCGCTTGGCCAGCTCGACGTCGCCGGCCGGCCCGCGCCGCGTTGTGCCGTTGACCCGCGCGACCATCCGCTCGACCCAGTCCCGCTCCTCGGCGGCGCTGAACCGGGCCGGGATCAGGACGACCACCCGGTCGCCGTCGCGGTACGCCGATACCGTGCGTCGCCGTTTCGTGCTGCGTCGTACCTCGACCTGACCGGTGAAGCTCATGACGCGTGCGGAGCGGTCGGTGTTGGACTGGGCACGAGCGCTACCGTAGCCAACCCTGCCGGTCTCGTCCTGCAGCCCGGCCGACAGGTGTCTGCAGGTTGTCCACACAACGATCCACAGGTGTGAATATTCACTTCAGGGTTATTCCCGATCACCCTAGGTGACCGGTCACCAACACGTTGCTAGCCCGGTCCCGGCAGCTGTGGAAAACCCGTACCCGGTGCCGGTGGCCAGACAGGATGTCGGGGTGACACCGCCCAGCACGTCCTCGTTGGATCAGCCGGCCAGCGGAGCGGGCCCGGCAAAGGGTTTCGTGCTGAGCCCCGCCGCCCGGTTGCTCTGGCGCACCGCGGAGTCGGTGCACCTCGAGCTGGGCGACCGCAGCGTCGTCGTCGACGGGCTGCCGGCCTCGGCCATCGACCAGGTCGCGCCCGGCCGACCGGTGGCCGGCGACCGGCCCGCGCTCGACCCGAGCGTGCGCACAGCCTTCGACGTCCTGACCGAGGACGGCTTCCTCTGGCCCCGATCGGCCGGCGACGAGGTCCGCCACACGCCGCCCGTGCCTCGCCTGGCCGGCCAGCTGACCGCGCTGGCCGCTCGGCACGGTGAGGACGCTGCGGAGCTGCTGCACGCCCGCCGGCACTACGCCGTGGTCGTCACCGGTAACACCGCGGCTACCGTCCACCTGGCCGCGCTGCTCGCCGCCGCCGGGGTGGGCCGGGTCCGCTGCGCGGTCGACGGCACGGTCCGGCTACTGCACGCCGTACCGGGCGGAGTCGAACCTGCCGACGAGGGCGACGATCTGCAGGTGGCTGGCGTACAGGCCGTCCTGCGTGCCGCGCCGGAGGCTGATGTAACACCTCTGCCGTCCGATGACGTGCCCGACCTCACCGTCCTGGCGCAGGCCGGCCCGGTCGACGACGATCGGCGGTCTGCGCTGCACGCCACCGGATCAGCCCACCTGCGGTTCGCGGTCGGCGTCGACCACGCCGTGGTCGGCCCGCTGGTGCTGCCGGGCCTGACCAGCTGCCTACGCTGCGCCGACCTGCACCGTCTCGACCGCGATCCAGCCTGGTCGGTGCTCTCGGCCCAGCTGGCCGTACCCCGGCGCTACGGCCCGACCGCGGATGCCGTCGTCTCGACGCTCGCCGTCGGCGTCGCGGCGATGCAGGTGCTCACCTTCCTCGACGGTGGCGACCCGGCAGGCATAGACGGCACCCTCGAGATCCACCCGCCCGACTGGCGGGTGCGGCGCCGGTCGTGGACGCCGCACCCGGGGTGTGACTGCGGCCTCGCACCGGCCGACACGAGCAGCCGCGGGCTGCGTTGGGCAGAATGACCGTGTGACCGACAATTCCCGCTCCGGCTCGGACGGTGCGCGGGACGGCCGGCCAGGTACCCGCGCCGCGAAGCGCGCCGACAAGCCCGAGATCCCGCAGCGCCGCGGTGCCCGCACCGCCAAGCTCGCCTCGTTGCCGCTCGGCGTCGCAGGTCGCGCAACGCTCGGCCTGGGGCGGCGGATGACCGGCCGCTCGCAGGAGGAGGTCGCCGCCGAACTGCAGGCCAAGACCGCCGAGCAGCTGTTCAGCGTGCTCGGTGAACTCAAGGGCGGGGCCATGAAGCTGGGCCAGGCGCTGTCGGTGTTCGAGGCTGCCCTTCCCGAGGAGCACGCCGCGCCCTACCGCGAGGCCCTCACCAAGTTGCAGGAAGCCGCGCCGCCGATGGCCGCGAGCACCGTGCACAAGGTGCTCGACGAGCAGTTCGGCACCAGCTGGCGCGAACGCTTCCGCGAGTTCGACGAGCGGCCGGCGGCGGCGGCCAGCATCGGCCAGGTGCACCGCGCCGTGTGGTCCGACGGCCGCGAGGTCGCGGTCAAGCTGCAGTACCCCGGCGCCGGCCCGGCGCTGATGGCCGATCTGACGCAGCTGACCCGCTTCGCCTGGCTGTTCGGCAAGATCTCCCCCGGCCTCGACGTCAAGCCGCTACTGGCCGAGCTGAAGGACCGCGTCCTCGAGGAACTCGACTACACGCTCGAGGCGCAGGCCCAGCGCGCGTTCGCTGCGGCATACGCAGACGATCCCGAGATCGCCGTGCCGCGCGTAGTGGCCAGTGCGCCGAAGGCCGTCGTCAGCGAATGGATTGCAGGCACCCAGCTCTCGACGATCATCGCCAGTGGCACGCAGGAGCAGCGCGACCGCGCCGGCTCGCTCATGGCGCTGCTGCACTACTCCGCCCCTGCACGCGCCGGCCTGCTGCACGCCGACCCGCACCCCGGCAACTTCCGCATGCTCCCGGACGGCCGGCTCGGCGTCATCGACTTCGGCGCGGTGGCCCGCCTGCCCGACGGGTATCCGCCCGGCCTCGGCCGGTTGACCCGTCTTGCTGTGGACAACGATGCCGAAGGCGCGCTGGCCCTGCTGCGCAACCTGAGGTTCGTGCGTCCGGACGTCGACGTCACCGCGAGTCAGGTCATGGACTACCTCGGTCCGATCCTCGAGCCGTTGCGAGAGCCGACGTTCACCTTCAGTCGCGAGTGGATGCGGGGCCAGGCCGCCCGCGTGGGCGACCCCCGCAGCGAGGAGAGCCGTGTGGGCCGGTCGTTCAACCTGCCGCCGGACTTCTTCCTGATCCACCGGGTGACGCTCGGGTCGCTCGCGGTGCTCTGCCAGCTGGGCGCCACCGCCCCCTACCGCGAGCTCGCCGAGAAATGGCAACCGGGATTCGCTCATGACTGATACGCCCGAGTCGATCTTCACCTACGGAGCGCCGACGCTGAAGTTCGGCGACGTCGCGTCCGATGAGGTCGGCTAGGACCTGTCGCAACTCGGTTCGACCCGCGCGCTGGTGATCACCGACCCCCGAGTCGCGGCCACCGGCCTGCCCGACCGGGTTGCTGATCAGATGGGCCGCTTCGGGGTCGAGGCGGTGGTCTTCGCCGGTGTGCGCGTCGAGCCCTCCCGACCGCAGCATGCAGGACGCTGTCGACCGGGCGCGCGAGCACGGGCCGTTCGATGCGTTCGTCGCGGTAGGCGGCGGGTCGAGCATCGACACGGCCAAGGCCGTCGACCTGCTGCTCACCAACCCCGGTGAGCTGCTCGACTACGTCAATGCCCCGGTCGGCGGCGGGGTCGAACAGTCAACGCCTTGCACCCACTGGTCGCGATACCGACGACCACGACGATTATCCGGCCGATGGGGCAATGGTTCCGCACGGAATGTCGGTCTCGCTGACCGCACCCGAGTCGTTCCGCTTCACCTTCGACGCCTCGCCCGATCGGCACATCCGTGCCGCCCAGCTGCTGGAGCGATCGCGCCCAGGACACCGTCAGCGGACGACCTCGCCGGCATCTTCTCGCGGTCGATGACCCTGTACTGACGGAGTTTCACCCTTCCGGTGCTGTATCCACGGCCTACTGGGCGTTGGATGGCACAGGTGATCGGTACGGAACAGACCACCGACGGTGACCTGAGTGACGGGTCCTCCCCACGTTGCACGATGTGTGGGGTGGCCGCCGAGAGCGGCGTCAACGGCGCCCCTCCCCTCGGCTGGTCGGCGGAACTTGTCGAGACCAGTGCCGGCATCCGTCCGCGGTGGGCCTGTGCGCAGTGCACGCGGCAGTTCGTGCGCTCGATCGAAGCCAAGCTCGACCCCGAGTGGTGGTAAGCCGCGCGGGTCGCGGTTCGCGAGACGACGACGGCCGCCGGATCGCAGTGATCCGGCGGCCGCGTCGGGTGCGACTAACGCGCCAGTGCCCAGTCCGCCCGGCGTGCGTGACGCTGTTCAGCGGCCCGGGCGTAGCGCGAGACGCGGTGCCAACGACGCTGGGCGGACAGCTGCCGAGCCAGGTTGGCCTGGCGGCTGCGTCGCTCCCCGTCGCGCATTCGCTCTCGAGCTAATGCTTCGTGCAGTCCGTACATGTGAATGCTCCTTGGCTGTGGTCAGAAGTGTGGCTCGATGTTCTTGATGGCTGAACTGTTGATCACGCGGCGACCTCGTTCCGGTCGGCCTTGCGCGGACGTCCGCGGGGCCGCTTGCGAGCGATGACCGTCCCGCGCTCGAAGATTTCGCCACCCCAGACTCCCCACGGCTCCCGACGCTCGAGGGCGCCTTCGAGGCAGGTCAGTCGGGCCGGACACGCGTGGCAGAACGACTTCGCCCGGTCGAGTTCGGTCGGGGTCTCGGCGAACCACAGATCAGCGTTCTCCACCCGGCAGGGCAGGTCTTCCGGACACTCCTTCGAGAGCGGGTCAAGCGCGTTGATCCCGATCGGGTCGAGCACGAGGTCGTCGGTGCAGCTGGTCAACACGTCGGGTCACCTCCTTCTTCTTCTCGGTGCGGTGGATCGATGGCGGAAAAACAAATGAGGCCGCGGTTCCCAGGTAGGGAGCCGCGGCCTCGAGGAGTGCCGTTCGCTGACGGGTGTCAGCGGGGTTCTCCTCGAGGTGGTGCGCCCTGCTTGGTGAGTGCTGCCACGAACGTGCCGGTGAAGCCTTCGGCGGTGTAGTGGTTGTTGCTCGTGTAGTTGTCGGCGATCGAGACGCGCGTCCCGTCGATGCGGCGGCCGGCGACCTGTGACGTCAGGACGTGGTTCCACGACCGGACATTCGGCATGGGCACGGCGGCGGCAGAGGGGAACGCGACGACCGTTGACGGGTTGTCAGTCGTGTACTCCACGTCGGCCACCACCCTTCTGCGCTCGCGGGGCGCGTCGATACGCCCGATTCGATTCTGTGCGCGAAGGCTATCGGCGGCCTGCAACAGCCCGCAACTCATTTATTCGGTGAGTTCTTGGTGGTCGCAACGAGTGCTCGCGAGCCGGTCCTTGATCGCTTTGCCAGACTGTCCGACATGGCCGAGCTGCGCGCGTCCCGAGGTGCCGCCCTGGCCACCGTTCTGTCGGTGCTGTTCCTGACCTTCCTCGACACGACGATCGTCAGCGTCACGTTGGGCGATCTGGAGTCCGACATCTCAGCGGGCGTCGTGCCGCTGCAATGGGTGATCAATGCCTACGCGTTGGTGTTCGCCAGCCTCATGCTGCTCGGTGGCACGCTGGCCGACCGGTTCGGACGCAGACGCCTCATGCTCGCAGGTGTCGTGATCTTTGGGATCGGCTCGCTGATGTGCGCCCTCGCATCGGGTATTGCAGTGGTCATTGCCGGCCGTGCGGTCATGGGCCTGGGCGCTGCTGCGTGCGAGCCCGGCACGCTGTCGGTGATCCGCCAGCTCTATCCCGCGCGGGCTGAGCGGGCGCGGGCGCTGGGCGCCTGGTCAGCTGTGTCGGGACTCGCGCTGGCCCTCGGCCCGGTGCTCGGCGGACTGCTTGTCGCTGCCGGTGACTGGCGCTCGGTGTTCTGGTTCAACCTGGCCGCGGCGCTGGTGCTGCTCGTGACGGTGCTCGCCTTCGTCCCCGAGAGCCGAGACCCCGAACCCGGCGCGGTCGACGGCGCCGGCGTCCTGCTCAGCGCGACGGGGCTGGCAGCGGTGATCTTCGCAGCGATCTCCGGCGAGTACGACGGTTACTCGACATGGTGGGTCATCGCCCTGTTCGTTGTCGGGGCCCTGTGCCTCATCGCGTTCGTGCCGGTCGAGTTGCGGGCGTCGACGCCGATGTTGGACCTGCGGGCCGTGCGGACCCCGATCGTCGGCTCGTCGCTGTTCGCGGCGTTCGCCGTCTACTTCGGGGTGTTCGCGATCTTCTTCTTCACCGCGCTGTACCTAGACATCGGGCTGGGTTACTCCGGTCAACGGCTGGCCGGCATGTTCGCGCCGATGGCCGCGGCCATCGTGGTCGGAGGGCTCGCGGCCGGCGCGTGGGTGGCACGGGCCGGCGCCAAATCGCCGACGGTGGTCGGTTGCGTGCTCGGTGCCGCCGGCATGCTGCTCGCGCGCGCCGAGCTCGGCGAGGGTTCACAGCTGTCCTTCGGCCTGCTGTCGGTAGCTCTGGCCGTCGCGGGGCTCGGCTTCGGCATCACGGTGGTCCCGTTGACGTCAGCGGTGCTGACGCACATTCCGGCACGGCGCTCGGGGATGGCAGCCTCGGCGACGAACACGGCACGCCAGCTCGGGGCGGTGGTCGGCGTGGCCGCGCTCGGCGCAATCGTCAACGCGCATCTGACCGCTGCCGTCGACAAGTTCGACCCGTTCCTGCTCAAGCTCGTCGGCGGCCGCGACAAGGCAGTCGCCCTCCTGCAGACCGGCGGTGGCCCGGGCGGTTTCGACCTCAAGCAGCTGGCGCGGACGGCACCGTTCCGGCCCTTCGTCGCCGAGTTCCTGGACGGCGTGCAGCTGGCGCTCGTCGTGGCCGTGGTACTGACGCTCGCCGCCGCCCTGCTGGCCGCCGTCGTGCGCGAACCGCCCGCCCTGGTCGACGACGACGCCGAGCTCGCGACCGTCGTCTGATCGTCAGTCTGCCGCACGCAGGACGCCGACCAGCTCGAAGTGGTGCACCACGACCGGCTCGGAGTCGCGCAGCTGCCAGGTCGGGTCGCCGGCGTCGGCGCGGACCAGGTCGGTGATGTCGCGCCAGAACGCCTTGTGCCCGCGCCGCCAGGCGGCCGCGTCGGCGTAGCCCTCGCCCTCGGCGAACGCGACGTCGTCGCCGACCAGATGCAGCGGGGTGATGGTGACACCGGTGGTTCGGACGGTGCCGTGCGCGCGTCCGTCGCCGTCGACAAGGGTCAGGAACTGCCCGACCCTCGGCAACGGTTCGCCGCTGAGATATTCGATGGCCAGCGACGACGTCGCTGTCTTGTCGCCACGCACGACGGCCGCGACGAGCCGATCGCCCAGCCCGCCGTCGCCGTCGTAACCGAAACCCAGCGTCGCGTCACACATGTCAGACCACCTCCACCGGTTGGACCGCTGCCGGGTCGGCGCCACCGAGTAGCTCGAGCAGCGGGTCTGCGTAGCGGGTGAGCTTGGTCGGGCCGACGCCGGAGATCTGGCCCAGCCCGGCGCGGCTCTTCGGTCGGGCGTCGGCGATGGCCACGAGCGTCGCGTCGCTGAACACGACGTAGGGCGGGACGCTCTGCGCCGCGGCCTGCAGCTTGCGCCATTCGCGCAGCCGGCCGAACAACTCGGCGTCGGCGGCCTCGGGACGCTCGGACTTGACGCGCTTCGGGGAGACCCGTGCGCCGGTGGCCGGCCGCAGCCCGTCAAGAAAGCGGCTGGCCTTGCGACCGCGGCGCTGACCGGGGCTGCGGGCCAGCGCCCACGACAACGCGAGCCGCTCGCGGGCCCGGGTGATGCCGACGTAGAGCAACCGCTTCTCCTCGGCGATCTGCTCGGGCGTGGTGGCGTGTTGGTAGGGCACCGTCGTGTCCGTCAGCCCGACCAGGAACACCGCGTCCCACTCGAGGCCCTTGGCGGAGTGCAGCGACGCGAGCGTGACGCCCTGCACGGTGGGTGCGTGTTGAGCGCTCGCGCGCTGGTCGAGCTCGGCGACGAACATCTCGAGCGTGGCGTCGGGCACGGTGGCCAGCAGGTCGTCGGCAAGTGTGACAAGCGCGGCCAGGGACTCCCAGCGCTCTCGCGCTCCACCGCTCGGCGGTGCGTTGTCGGGGTACCAACCCAGGCTGCCGAGCACCCCGCGGACCGCGTCGGGCAGGGCATCGTCGCCGACCTCGCCGCTGCGCGCAGCGCCGCGCAGCAGCAGGCGCGCCTCGCGAATCTCGGCGCGGTCGAAGAACCGCTCGCCGCCGCGCAGAACATAGGGCACGCCCTCGCGGGTAAGCGCGGCCTCGTACACCTCGGATTGGGCGTTGATGCGGAACAGGATCGCGATCTCGGCCGCCGGCGTACCGGCGGCGATCAACGCCTTGCATCGAGTGGCGACGTCGGCGGCCTCGGCCGGCTCGTCGTCGAACTCTGCGAAGGTCGGCATCGGGCCCTCGGGTCGCTGGCCCACAAGCGTCACGCCGGCCGCTCCCCCGCCCACCAGCCTGTTGGCCAGCTCGACGACCTGCGGGGTGGAGCGGTAATCGCGGTGCAACCGCACGAGCACCGCGTCCGGGAAGCGACGGCGGAAGCCCAGCAGATGTTCTGGGGTGGCCCCGGCGAAGGAGTAGATCGTCTGGTTCGCATCGCCGACCACGCAGAGATCGGTGCGGTCGCCGAGCCACGCATCCAGCAACCGTTGCTGGAGCGGGCTGACGTCCTGGTACTCGTCCACGACGAAGTGCCGGTACTGGCTGCGCACCTGCTCGGCGACGTCGGGATGTTCCTCCATGGCTGCGGACATGATCAGCAGCAGGTCGGAGAAGTCGATCTGGCCGCTGCGCTTCTTGGTTGCTTCGTACTCGGCGTAGAGCTTGGCGACCGTCTCGGGCGTCGAGGTGGTCTCCCGGCCGGCCGCGCGTGCCTTCGCCGGATAGGACTTGGGCGTGGCCAGCACCGCCTTGGCCCAGTCGATCTCGCCGGTGAGGTCGCGCAACTCGGTACGGTCGACGCGCATCCGCAGCCGGGCCGCGGCGTTGCCGACCAGGCGCAGCTGATTGTCGACGACCTGGGGCATGCCGCCGCCGAGTACCCGGGGTGCGAAATACTGCAGCTGGCGAAGCGCGGCGGCGTGGAAGGTGCGGGCCTGCACCCCGTGCGCGCCGAGGGTGCGCAGCCGGGTACGCAGCTCGCCGGCCGCGCGGGCGGTGAAGGTGACGGCCAGCAGCTGGTTGGGCTCGATCGCGCCGGTGCGCACGGCGTAGGCGATGCGATGGGTGATGGCCCGTGTCTTGCCGGTCCCCGCGCCGGCCAGGATGCACACCGGCCCGCGTACCGCGGCAGCGGCTTCGCGCTGCTCGGGGTCGAGACCCTCGAGGATGCGGTCCGCGTCTGGCACGTTGACCGATACTGCCAGCGAGCTACGACAGTCCGTCGGCTGGTGGGCCGGAATGTGGATCGTCCGGTCCGCGTTCCCGTCTCAGTTACCGACGAGAGGCGACGTCCGATGATGACGATGTACACCACCACCTGGTGCGGTTTCTGCGCGCGGCTCAAGAGCGGCCTGCAGCGTGAGGGCATCGAGTGGGACGAGGTCGACATCGAGCGCACCGAGGGCGCGGCCGACATCGTCATGAACGTCAACGGCGGCAACCGCACTGTGCCCACGGTCGTGTTCGAGGACGGTACGGCGCTCACCAACCCGAGCGTGGCGCAGGTGAAGGACAAGCTGGCGGCTTGAGCCTGGGACGGCACTTCGTCCCGCTCGACCTGGACGTCGCGATCGAGCGGCTCGCCGACCTGATCGAACGGAGTCCGAGTTTCGTGCGCGTGGCGATCGACGGTCCGCCGTGTGCGCAGCCCGAGGTGCTGGCAGAGGCGCTCATCGAGCCGCTGCGGTTCCGGGGGCGTCCCGGCGCGCACGTGCGGGCCGAGACGTTCTGGCGTGACGCGTCTCTGCGCCTCGAGTACGGCCGGCACGACGTCGAGAGCTACCGGACCTGGCTGGACGCCGGCGCATTGCGGCGTGAGGTGCTCGATCCGCTCGTCGCGTCCGGCACGTACCTGCCGTCACTGCGCGACCCGCGGACGAACCGCTCGACCCGCGAGGCGGTCCGGCATGCGGAGCCGGGCACCGTCGTGCTGGTCAGCGGCGCGTTGCTGCTGGGCCAGGAGCTGCCCTTTGACCGCACCGTCCACCTGACCATGTCGGCCGCGGCCCGGGCGCGCCGAACACCCGAGCACGAAGCCTGGACGCTGCCCGCCTTCGATGCTTACGACCATGACGTCGAGCCGATCCGGGTGGCCGACGTCGTGATCAAGCTCGACGACCCGAAGCACCCGGCCGTCCGAGGACTCTGACGAGAGACACGTCGAACGAAGCTAGCGTTCGCGGGCGGCGACCCGTCCACCGAGGTCGGCTACAGCGTCGGTCAGTGAATCAACCTTCGAGTCGAGCCGGTCGAAACGGGTGTGGAGATCGTCGATGCGCCCGTTGACGTCGCCGATGCGTCCGGACACGACGGTGGTCACCAGCGTGATCGAGGTGATCGACATGCCAGCCATCGCCAGCACGTCGCACGTAGTATTAGTTAACGTGACTAACGATCCCGGGGAACAGCAACCCGGGTGGGTTCGTCTGCTGTGGCGCCAGCTCATGCGCCACCGCACGAATCTGGTCCTGGCCTTCGTCGCGGCGGTTCTCGGCAGCGCCGCGCAGATCTCGGTGCCGCTCGTCGCCCGGCAGATCGTCGACAACGTCATCGACGGCACCGACGCCCTGTGGCCGTGGCTCATCATCCTGTTCGTTGCAGCAGGCATCACCTTCGCGCTCGCGTACGTCCGCCGGTACCGCGGGGGGCAGCTCGCGCTCGACGTGCAGTTCGACCTGCGCAACGCCATCCACGACCACCTGCTGACGATGGACCAGCGAACGCTGTCGCGGATGCCGACCGGCCAGCTGGTCTCGCGTGCGAACTCCGACTCCGCGCTCGTCCAGGGGTTGCTGCAGTTCCTGCCGCTGATGACCGGCAACCTAATCATGATGCTGCTGGCGCTCGTCGTCATGTTCGTGCTGTCGCCGCCACTGGCGCTGCTCGCACTCGTCGTCATGCCGGCCCTGTTCGTCGTGTCGTACCGGATGCGGCGGCGGGTCTTCCCGGCCACCTGGGACGGGCAGCAGCGCGAGGGCGACGTCGCGCAGATCGTCGACGAGGGCGTCACCGGCGTGCGCGTCGTCAAGGCCTTCGGGCAGGAGACCCGCGAGCTCGAGCGCCTCGCCGCGGCGGCCGAGGACCTGTACGGCGCGCGCATGCGAGCCACCCGGTTGAACGCGCGCTACCAACCGCTGCTCGAGACCATCCCGACGCTGGCCCAGGTCGCGGTCCTGCTCTGCGGCGGCCTGCTCGCCCTGCACGGCCACATCTCGCTCGGCACCTTCCTCGCCTTCAGCACCTACGTCGGCCAGTTCGTCTCCCCCGCGCGCCAGCTCGCTGCCGTCCTGACGGTGGGCCAGCAGGCACGCGCGGGCGTCGAGCGGATCTTCTCGCTGATCGACACGCCGACCGCGATCGCCGACGCATCGGACGCCGTCGAGCTCAAGGCCCCGGTGCGCGGTGAACTGCGCTTCGACGATGTGCGCTTCGGCTACGACCCCGACGCCCCCGTCCTCGACGGTTTCGACCTGCACATCGCGGCCGGCGAGCGGGTGGCGATCGTCGGCACGAGCGGCAGTGGCAAGTCCACTGTGGCGACGCTGGTGTCGCGCTTCTACGACCCCGATGCCGGCAGCGTGCTGGTCGACGGGCACGACGTCCGCGGACTTACGTTGAATTCGCTGCGTGGACGGGTCGGCGTCGCGTTCGAGGAGAGCTTCCTGTTCTCCGACACCGTCCGGGCCAACATCGCCTACGGCCGTCCGGACGCTAGCGAGGCCGAGATCGAGGCTGCGGCCCGCACCGCCCAGGCCCACGAGTTCGTCACCGAGCTGTCCAACGGCTACGACACGGTCGTCGGCGAGCGTGGGCTGACGCTATCCGGCGGTCAACGCCAGCGGATTGCGCTCGCCCGGGCCATCCTGTCCGATCCGGCGATCCTCGTGCTCGACGATGCCACCAGCGCCATCGACGCCCGCACCGAGGAGGCCATCCACGACGGGCTGCGTGCAGTCCTCGCGGATCGCACCACGCTCCTGATCGCGCACCGGGTGTCGACCCTGCACCTCGCGGACCGGGTGGTCGTGCTCGACGACGGGCGCGTTGTCGAGAGCGGCAGCCACGCCGAGCTGACGGGTCGCAGCGCCCTGTACCGCAGCCTGCTGTCGGGTCTCGACGAGGCACCGCTGCGCGCGGCCGGGGACTCGATCGAGGCACTCGCTTCGCTGACGAAAAACGGCGTCACCGCGTCGGCCTGGACGGGTGCTGCAGCTGCGCGGCCAGGGCACGCCACTGTTGTCAACACCATTGGCGCCGGGCTCAAGGGCGGGGGCGGCACCAACTCGATCATCGGAGCAATGCCGCCGACGCCCGAGCTGCTGGCGCAGGTCGAGCAGCTGCCACCGGTACGCGACGTTGCCGAGGTCGACCTGCCCCGCGAGAGCGCGCACCAGCGCTTGTTCAGCCTCACCGGTCTGCTGCGCCAGTTCCGGCGTCCGCTACTGGTCGGGCTCGTGCTGGTCGTGCTCGACGCGCTCGCCGGCGTGGCCGGACCGATCCTGGTCAAGACCGGGGTCGACGACGGGGTGTCCCACCACGCCGAGCGCGTACTGGTCCTCGCCGCCGTCGCATACCTGGGCGTCACTCTGATCGACTTCGTGGTCCAGATCGGCTCGACGTTCATCACCGGGCGCACGGCCGAGCGGATCATGCTCTCGCTGCGCATCCGCATCTGGGCGCAGCTGCAGCGGCTCTCGCTGGACTACTACGAACGCGAACTCGCCGGCCGGATCATGACCCGGATGACCACCGACGTCGACCAGTTCGAGGCGCTGGTGTCGAACGGCCTGCTGTCGGCGCTCATCGCGATGGTGACCTTCCTCGGGGTCGGCGTGGCCCTGGTGGTCGTCAACGCCGAGCTCGGGCTCGTCGTGCTGAGCGTGATCATCCCGCTGTCGTTCGCGACGGTCTGGTTCCGTCGGCGCGCCTCGAAGCTCTACGACCTCTCCCGCGAGCGCATCGCGGTCGTCAACGCCGACTTCCAGGAGAGCCTGTCCGGCGTGCGCGAGGCGCAGGCGTTCGTGCACGAGGCGGCCACCCGCGAGCACTTCCACGGCCTGGGCCGCGCCTACCTGTCGTCCCGCATCGCAGCTCAGCGGCTGGTGGCCACCTACTTCCCGTTCGTGCAGTTCCTGGCCGCCGTCGCCGACGCGCTGGTGCTCGGCGTCGGGGCCTCGCTGATCCGCGACGGATCGCTCACCGTCGGCGCGCTGATCGCATTCCTGCTCTACATCGACCTGTTCTTCTCGCCCATCCAGCAGCTGTCACAGGTGTTCGACGCCTGGCAGCAGACTCGGGTGTCGGTGGCCCGGATCGCCGAGCTGATGGCGCTGGACACGCTCACGCCGGAACCGTCGCAGCCTGCGTTCGTCACGGAACCGCGGGGCGAAGTGGCCGTCGAGGAGGTGCGGTTCACCTATCCGTCCGCGGCCTCCGGTGACGCGCTGCGCGGCGTTGACCTGGCCGTCCGGCCGGGCGAGACCATCGCGCTCGTCGGCGAGACAGGCGCCGGCAAGTCGACGGTGCTCAAGCTGCTCGCCCGGTTCTACGACCCGGTCACCGGGCGGGTCTGCTTCGACGAGCACGACCTGCGCTCCCTTGACCTGCACGGCTTTCGCAGCCACCTCGGCTACGTGCCGCAGGAGCCGTTCCTGTTCACCGGCACCGTCCGCGACAACATCAGTTACGGACGTCCGTCGGCGACCGACGCCGAGGTCGAGGCCGCAGCCCGGGCCGTCGGCGCACACGACGTCGTGGCCGGGTTGCCCGGTGGCTATCTCACCGAGCTCGCCGAGCGCGGCTCGTCGCTGTCGTCGGGTCAGCGGCAGCTCATCGCGCTCGCCCGGGCCCAGCTGGCCGACCCGGCGCTCCTGTTGCTCGACGAGGCGACGTCGAACCTCGACCTTGCCACCGAGGCCAAGGTCACCGCGGCCATGCGCTCAGTGTCCGCGAATCGCACCACCATCGTCATCGCGCACCGGTTGCAGACCGCGCAGGTCGCCGACCGCATCGCCGTACTCGACAACGGCACGGTGGCCGAGATCGGGACACACGACGAGCTGCTCGCGCTGGGCGGTGGCTACGCGCGCATGTGGCGCGCATTCGACACCGTCGGCGCAGCTTAGGTGGACCTCCACACTGCGGGCGAGAGCGACCTGAATCCCCAGCGCTGGTTCCTGCTCGCCGTCGCCCTCAGCGCACTGTTCATGACGATCCTGGACGCAACCATCGTCAACGTTGCGCTGCCCTCGATCGGCAACAGCCTCGACGCCAACGCCTCGCAGCTGCAATGGGTCGTGTCGGGTTACGCGCTGGCGTTCGGCATGGTGCCGATCATCGCCGGCCGCCTGGGCGACGACCGGGGCCGGCGCCGCATGCTGCTGATCGGCATCGCCGGGTTCGCGCTCACCAGCCTGGCCTCCGGCCTCGCGCCCTCACCGGCGGTGTTGCTCGGCGCCCGGGTGCTGCAAGGACTGTCCGGTGGGCTGATCAACCCGCAGGTGTCCGGGCTGGTTCAGCAGCTGTTCCCGCAGCGCGAACGTGGCCGGGCGTTCGGCATGCTGGGGCTGAACATCGGACTGGCGCAGGGTCTCGGGCCGGTCGTCGGCGGCGCGATCATCGCGCTCGGCGGCGACCAGATCGGTTGGCGACTAACGTTCCTGATCAACGTACCTGTAGGTACGGTGGCGTTCATTCTGGTCTGGCGGATGTTGCCGCGCGACACGAGGCGCGCTCACCCGCGCCGGCTCGACCTGCCAGGTGCAGCACTGTTGGCGCTGGGCCTGGCCGGCGTGCTGTTCCCCGTGGTCGAGTACGACGCCGATCGCAACCTCACCCGGTTGCTGCTCATCGTCCCGGCCCTGGCCGTCCTTGGCGTGTTCGCCTGGTGGGAACGCGGGCCGGGGCGGCGCCGCGGTCACCCGCTCATCGACACCGCGCTGTTCCGCGTGCGTAGCTACAGCGACGGGCTCGGCCTGTCCCTGCTGTACTTCGCCGGCTTCAGCGGCACCGCGCTGGTGCTGTCGCTGTTCCTGCAGGACGGCCTCGGCTTCTCAGCGTTCGAGTCGGGGCTCACCGCATCGGCGCTGGCCGTCGGAACGGTCATCGGCGCGCCTGTGGCCGGTCGCTTCGTCACCACGCGCGGGCGGCAGGTGTTGGTCGTCGCGCTCTGCACGTTCCTCGTCGGCATCGCCTGCGCGGCACTGTCTGTGCACTTGTCGTCCGGGCAGCTCTCCGACCGCTCGGTCGCGCTGCTCCTGGCGGCCTCGCTGCTCGTGGCCGGCGTGGGTGGCGGCGGGGTGATCACCCCCAACCAGGCGCTGTCGCTGCGCGAGGTCAACGTCGCGGGCGGCTCGACGGCCGGCGGCATGCTGCAGACCGCTCAGCGAGTCGGCGCGGCCGTCGGGGCGGCGTCGTTGACCGCGGTCTTCTACGGCCAGCTGTCCACGCACATCCCCGCGTCCGGGACCGCACGCGCGGCGCATTACGGCCAGGCCTACTCGACCGCGCTCCTCGTGACAATTGGCATGGCCCTCGCGGCGCTGGCGCTCGCCGCGCGGGAGGCGCGCGTCGAGAGCCGTTCCACCGTGGCCGGTCAGAGCAGCCCGGCCAGCCGATAGAGCACCAGTGACCCGGCCACGGCCACATTGAGACTGGCGCCGGTGCCCATCATCGGGATCTCCACGGCCTGGTCGACGTACTCGAGGGCGGCCGGCGGCACCCCGTCCCGTTCGTGGCCGAGCAGAACCACGGTCCGGCCTCGGGCCGCAGGCAGGTCGCCCAGCCGGATCGCCTCGTCCGCCAGCTCAACGGCAAGCACGGTCGTGTCCGCGTCTTCGCTCTGCCGCGCGAGCCAGACCGCACCGTCGCGTCCGACCCAGTGGACGCAGGCCGGTCGGCGCAGGGTGTTGCCGCGGGCGAGCGCCTCGGGCACCCACGGCAATCGCGGGACCACAAGGCAGGCCCCCACCGCATCGCAGGTGCGCAACAGGGTGCCGAGGTTGGCGCCGTGCATCGGCCACAACGGAGCCACGAGCAGGTGGTCCCAGCAGCGGTGCGGCCGCCGACGACGACGTTGCGTGAGCTCGCGACGGGTGGTGACCCGTGGCGCGCTCGTCATGCGTTGGGGGGTGCGGTCCTTCGCGGTACTCGGATCATGCACAGGACGCTTCGCGGCGCGTCCGGGCCATCGACGGGGCCCGTCGTTCGGGCCGACCCCCTGGATGATGCCACGCGGCCAGGCCGGCTTCCGCGCGTGACGACACCGACGGTTCGGGGTAGGTCGCAACAGCTGCGACGACGTGGCACACGTAGAGGGGACAATGCGATGGGGTTGACCGTGGCCGTCACCGGCCCGACCGGCGAGATCGGCATGTCGGCGGTGGCCGCGCTGGAGCAGCACCCGGAGGTGGACCGGATCGTGGGCATGGCCCGCCGCCCGTTCGACCCGGCCGCGCACGGCTGGACGCGCACCGAATACCGCCAGGGCGACATCCTCGACCGCGCCTCGGTCGACGACCTGGTGGCCGACGCCGACGTCGTCGTCCACCTCGCCTACCTGATCCTGGGCTCCCGGACCGAGAGCCGGCGCGTCAACCTCACCGGCACCCGCAACGTCTTCGAGGCCACCGTTGCCGCCGAGCGCGCGAACCGATTGGTCTACACCTCCAGCGTCGCGGCCTACGGCTACCACGCCGACAACCCCGTGCCGCTGACCGAGGACGTGCCGACCCGCGGGTCCGACGAGCACTACTACTCGGCGCAGAAAGCAGAGTGCGAGCAGGTGCTGCATGAGGTCACCGACGGCACCGACCTCGATGTGTATGTACTTCGGCCGTGCATCGTGGCCGGACCCAAGGCTCCGGCGCTGGCCGACAACATGCCCTGGCGCACGATCCGCGAGTCCCTGCCCAGTCCGCTCGCGAGCGCGGTGGGCCTGCTCCAGGGTGTGTTGCCCCTCGCGCCGAACCCGGGCGTGCCGCTGCAGCTCGTGCACCACGACGACGTGGCCGCCGCCATCGCGCTGGCCGCCGTCGGCGCCGGCGTGCCCGGCGCCTACAACCTGGCCGGCGAGGGCGAGATCACCCTCGGCGACGTTGCTCGCGCAACAGGCACCCGGTCGGTACGCGTCCCGCAGGCCACGGTGCGCGCCGCCTCGGCCGCGATCGCCCGGCTGCCGCTGATGCCGGCCATGGCCGAGTGGGTCCACATCGGCCGGACGTCGGTCGTCATGGACACCTTCCGGGCTCGCTCGCTACTCGGCTGGGAGCCGAAGTACACGTCGCAGCAGACGTTGCGCGAGCTCGAACGCTCGCTCTGACAGGGCCGCGGGCCCGGAGGTCTGGTGGACCAAGGTCATCGACAGAAGGTCGCCGTGATGGCCATGTCGATGGCCGTGACTTCCCCGCCATGCGGGGTGAATCTCACAACCTCTGCGGTGAGCAAGCACGTCAGCAGCCTGGAGCGGGAGTTGGGGTCGGCGCTGTTCCTGCGCGGCCCGGGATCAGCGGGCGCACCCACAGCGCTCGGTGATCGGTTCTCGGTTGCCGCCGCATCGCTGCTCGCGGCCCACGACCTGGCGCTCGCGGCGGCGCGCAAGGCTCGCCGGTCCGCACCGTGCACCTGGACGTGCTCGCGGGAGTCCCGTTCACGCCTGCGCAGCTGGATGGACCCGTTCTGCCTCAATGATGTCCGCCCCGCTTCCGAGGCTCGACTGACCCCGATCGCCGCAGACGACTTCGGTGCGGTGCTCGGTCACGTCAACACCCATGCTGCGTTCCCTATGGGCGACCGACGCGAGATCGTCGAGGTGACAATTGCGGCGTTGGCAGACGTCTTGCGGGTGCACACCGACAACGGGCCGGGCGACCGGTTGCGGCGCCCGGCGTAGCGGCGGTTCAGCTGTCCCCGTCCACCCAGCGGTCGATGAGGAAGCGCGAGATCGAGAACTGTGGCGGGATGGCTTGTAGCCGGATCCCGTCCGGGTGCGGCGTCTCGGTCCGGTCATCCGTCCAGTCGGCGGCTCGGCGGATCTCATCGCGGGTGAACCACCCGGCCTCGGCCATCTCGACGGGGTCGAGGCTCAGCTCAGGATCGCCGTCGAGGCGGGCCGTGAAGCCCAGCATCAGCGAGGCCGGGAACGGCCACGGCTGGCTGGCCACGTAGCGCACGTCGCGAACAACGACGCCGACCTCCTCGAACACCTCCCGGGCCACCGCGCCCTCGAGCGTCTCCCCCGGCTCGACGAATCCGGCGAGGGTGGAGAACCGGCCGTCGGGCCAATTCGGGTTACGACCCAGCAGGGCGAGGTCACCGCCGTCGTGCACGAGCATGATCACGGCCGGGTCGGTGCGCGGGAAATGCGTGCTGCCGTCGCCAGGGCAGGTGCGTGTCCAACCCGCCTGCGTCTCCGCGGTCGGCGTGCCGCAGCGAGGGCAGTGCGTGTGCTTCTGATGCCACTGCTCGAGCCCGATCGCGGTCGCGAGCAGGCCGGCGTGCAGGTCGCCAACGGACGCACCGACGTCGCGCAGCGTCAGCCAGCCGTCGCCGTCGGGTTCGGCGGTCACCGCGAAGTGCGGCACGTCGTCGAGGACGCCGAGCAGGCGGCGCGGGCCGTCCGGAGCGTCGGCAGCCGACCGAAGCAGGACGCGGCCTGCTGCGTCGACCGGGGTGGCCGAGTTGGGGCTGATCAGCAGCACCTGTGCACGGGACCAGGCCTGTTCGAGCCAGGCGTCGTCACCGCGGTGCAACCCGGCGCGGTCCCACGTGGCGCGCGCGAGGGGCGGCCCGTCGTGGACGACACCGCCGGGCCCGACCTGGGTCACTCGAGTGCCTGCGACTCGACCGGTCCCAGCGCAGCAAGCGGGCCGCGGATGCTGGCCGCGTCACCGACGAGGACGGACGTGAAACCGGACGGCGCAAGGTACTCAGCGGCAGCAGCCGAGACGTCGTCGACAGTCGTCTTGAGCAACCGGGACGGCTGCTCCTTGACCCAGTCGAGACCGAGCCCGAACGCCGACAGGCCGGACAGCGTCGACGCGAGACCGGCCTGGGTGGCCGTCGACATGGCCAGGTTGCCGATCGCGTACTGGCGCACTGACTCGAGCTCCGCAGCCGTTACCGGCAGCGACGCGATCTTGCCCAGCTCGTAGGCGGTCTCGAGCATGGCCGGGCCGGTGACCTCGGTGGCGACCTCGACCTCGAGGCTGAGCGTCGAGCCGAGGACGTGGTGCTCGAGGCGGCTGTGCGGGCCGTAGGTGTAGCCCTTGTCCTCGCGGATGTTCTCGGTCCAGCGGGAGGAGAAGTAGCCGCCGAAGATCAGGTTGGCCAGCTGCAGCGCCGGATAGTCGGGGTCGGTACGGGTCAGCGCCATGCGACCCATCCGTACCGAGGTCTGCACCGAACCCGGGCGGTCGATGAGCAGCAGGGGTCCGCCGGGCGGGGTGGGCAGGGCGGGAATGCGCGGCTTGCTGGCTGTGCCTGTCCAGCCCGTGAGCGCCTCCTGCGCGAAGGCAATCATGCGCGCCGGCGCGACATCACCGACGAGCACGAGCGTGCCGCCGTCGGGCCGCACCATGGCCTTGTGCAGTGCCTTGACCTGCGCGGGAGTAACCGCGGCGACGTCGTCGGGCGTGGGCAGGTCGAGGGCGTAGGGGTGCTCGCCCCACATGCGGTGCGCCAGCGCCTCGCTGGCCACCACGCCGGCGCGGGCCCGGGCGATGCCGAGCTTCTCGAGCAGCCGGTCGCGCTCGGTGGTCAACTCGGCCTTGGCGTAGGTCGGTTCGGTGAGCACGGATGCGACGAGTTCGAGCAGCGGCTTGAGGCTGGTGGCCAATGCGTTGCCGCTCACCACGAGCCGGTCGGCGTCGACCGAGACGCCGATGTCCGCGCCGAGCGCCTGTACGGAAGCGGCGAGCCCGGCGCGGTCGAGGTCGCCGGCACCGGTGAGCAGCGCCTCGGACAGCAGGGTGGCCTGGGCCGGGTGCGCGGCCTTTGCCGACAGGAACGGCAGGCGTAGCCGCAGCTCGACGATCGGCACGCCCGGCTTGCGCACAGCGGCGACCCGCAGGCCGTTGTCGAGCACGGCCTCACTGACCCGCAACGACCTGGCGGTGCGCGGTGCGGTGAGGGCGGGGACCGGCAGTCGTTCCTGGGTGGTCGTCATCGCGCGCCTCCGGCGATGAGTTCGAGCACGGCTCGTCGATCAGGGGTCAACGTGCTCGCCGCCTTGCGGACGTCGTCGGGTGTTACCGCAGAGATGCGGCCGGGCAGGTCGGCGATCAACTCGGCCCGGCCGTGGATGAGCTCGAACTTGGCGAACTCCAACGCCCGGCTGATGACGGCGTCCATGTCGCGCAGGATCGTGCTGACGAGCCGGGTGCGGACGCGGTCGAGCTCGCCGGGCTCGAGACCGTCGACGACGATGCGCTCGAGCTCTTCGTCGATGGCGCGCAGGATGCCCTCGAGCGCCTTGGCATCGGGGTAGTGCGCAGTGATCGTCAGAGCTGTGGGGTCGCGCTCGTCGAACGGATCCCCGAACTCCCCGAGGTAGGCCGAGATGTCGGTGACGAGGTGGTCGCGTTGCACGAGGCGGCGCTGCAGGCGCGAGGCGTCGCCGTCGGTGAGCACCTCTGCCAGCAACAGCAGCGCGAGCAACGCGTCCAGCTCACTGACCGGATTCGCCACCCGGTACCCGATTGCCACGGCAGGGATCGGCGCGTGCGCGTCGTCGATGGTGTCGCGACGCTCGGCAGTGAGCGCCGGCTCGGCGAAGCTCGGACGCGTCGGTGCGGTGCGCTTGGTGATGCCGCCGAAGTGCTGCTCGACGAGGGTCAGCGTCTCGTCGGCGTCGAGATCACCGGCGACGGCCAGCACCGCGTTGGCCGGGGCGTAGTAGGTGTCGAAGAAGTCCTTCGCATCAGCCGTGGTGGCGCTCTCGAGGTCCTCGAAGCCGCCGTAACCGTTGTGCGAGTTGGCGAAGGTGTCGAACAGGACAGCAGGGAGCGAGATCCACGGGAAGCCGCCGTAGGGCCGGTTCATGACGTTGACCCGGATCTCGTTCTTGACGACCTCGAGCTGGTTGGCGAGGTTCTCCTCGGTGATCCGCGGGCTACGCATGCGGTCGGCCTCGAGGAATAGCCCGCGCTCGAGGGCGTTGGACGGCAGCGCCTCGAAGTAGTTGGTGTAGTCGAAGTGCGTGCTGCCGTTGAACGTCCCGCCGCTGGACTGCACGTAGCGGAAGTGCTCGAGCTTCTCCAGGTTCGCCGAGCCCTGGAACATCAGGTGCTCGAAGAGGTGCGCGAAGCCGGTGCGACCCTCCGGTTCGGAACGGATGCCGACGTCGTAGAGCACGGCCACCCCGACGACCGGTGCTGAGCGGTCGGGTGCGACCACAACCCGCAACCCATTGCTGAGCGTGTGGTGGACGAGGTCGAAGGTCGGGCTCGGCAGTTTCGGAGGTCTCGGCACGTCCTTCACCTTACGGAGGCTCAGCTGCTGCTTCGCAGGGCCGCAGCGCCGACCTCGGCGAACCCGGACCACAGTCGGGCGGCCGCCTCGGCGCCCTTGTAGAGCAGCGGCACGAAGACCTTCTCGTTGGGCGCGTGGATCTGGTCGTCGGGCAGCATGAAGCCGAGGAAGACGAGCGGGACTCCGGTGGCCTGCTGCAGCGCGGCCTCGGGCCCGCTGCCGCCCTCGCGGGTAGGCAGCACCTGGGCTCCGTCGAAGGCTCCGCTGATCGCCTCGGTGAGGGCGCGGTAGGCCGGCGTACCCAGGGGTACGAGGCACGGCCGCACCCCGTCGCCCTCCCACTCGACGTTCGCGACGATGCCCTCGGGCGTGTGCTCGGAGACGAACCGGTCGACGCCGGCGATGATCTTCGCCGGGTCCTGGTTCGCGACGAGGCGGAAACTGAGCTTGACGAAGGCGTCGCTGGGAATGATCGTCTTGGTGCCCGCGCCCTGGTAACCGCCGCCGATGCCGTTCACGTCGGCCGTCGGCCGGGCGCCGATACGCTCGAGCGTCGTGACGACCACGACGTCGCAGCCGAGCTTGTCCCGGTGCGCCTCCAGCAGCTTCTCGAAAGTGCGGCGAGCCGGACTCCTCTTCTCCCTCGATGAGCAGCTTCAGGTGGACGGCCGGCGTGCTGCGGCCGCTAGCCGCGAGATGCGCCTGCACGCCGAGCAGGTGGAACAGCAGCTGGCCCTTGTCGTCGGACGCGCCGCGGGCGCGCAGCACGTCGCCGTCCAGGGTGGGGTCGAACGGATCGGTGTGCCACAGCTCGAGCGGGTCGACGGGCTGGACGTCGTGGTGGCCGTAGACGAGGACGGTCGGGGCGTCGGCGTCGTCGCTGCGCCATTCGGCGTAGACAGCCGGGAGCCACGGGCCGTCGTCGAGGAGCTCGGCGGTCGGGAAGCCGGTGCGCCGAGCGGCGTCGACGAACCATTCCGCGCTGCGGCGGACGTCGGCATGCCGGTCGGGTTGGGCGCTGATGCTCGGGATCCGCAGCCAGGCGTCAAGGTCGTCGAGCAGGTCCTGCTTGTGGTCGTCGATGTAGTCGCGTTCGCTGGTCACCAGGCGACGATAACCTTCGCGTCATGGCGTCGGACGAGCCCGTGGTGATCGTCGGCGCGGGTCTGATGGGCGCTGCAGCAGCGCGCGCGATCGCGCGTCGGGGGCGGCCGGTGGTGGTGCTCGAGCAGTTCGCGGCAGGGCACCGCAACGGGTCTTCGCACGGCTCGGCCCGCATCGTGCGCCGCGCGTACGGCGACGCGATGTACACCTCGTTCACGGGGCGGGCGTTCGAGCTGTGGTCGGCTGTTCCGTCGCCCGATCCCCTGCTGCGCATGCTCGGCGCGCTCGACTTCGGCCCCGATCGCGACGTCGCTTCCATCGCCGGACACCTCAGTGCAGCGGGTGTCGCGCACGAGCTCATGCCCGCGAGCGAGGCGGCGCGCCGTTGGCCGGGGATGGAGTTCGCGGGTGACGTCGTGTTACACGCCCAGGCCGGCACGCTCGACGCAGACGCGGCCGTCACCGCGCTCTTGGCCGACGCAGTCGCCCACGGCGCCGAGGCGAGGTTCGAGTCGGGTGCCCGTGCTGCTCGACGGCGTGGTGTCGCTGCCGCCGCTGACGGTGACCCAGCAGCAGGTGTTCCACTTCCCCCGTCTGGACCCGGCGGCTCCGCCGTGGCCCAGCGTGATTCACGAGCAAGGTCGCGCGACGTACCACCTGGCGGGCGGTCGCGACGGCGGCCCTGACGACGACCGCAAGGTCGGCGAGCACGACGCTGGCCCTAGCGTTGTCGCCGGGACGCCCGTCGACCTGGACCCCGCCGTTCGCGAGCGCGTCGTGGACTACGTCCGACGCTGGCTGCCCGGCCTGGACCCGACGCCGCGCGGCGAGGCCAGCTGCCTGTACACGACGACGCCGTCCGAGGACTTCGTGATCGACCGCGTCGGGCCGGTCGTCGTCTGCTCACCATGTTCCGGGCACGGGGCGAAGTTCGCGCCGCTCGTCGGCGAGTGGGTGGCCGACCTGGTCGACGGGCGTGGCGGCGTGCCCGAACGGTTCAGGCTCGCGCCGCACGCACAGGCTCGCCGCGGGGCCGTCTCGCTGTGACCGCGGTTGGTCACAGGACGAGCGGGCCGCGTGGCGTGGCCAGGAACGCGACCAGCGCAGACTGCTCGCCGGGCTCGACGTGGATCGTCAACTGCAGTGCGTCGAGGTGCCGCCGCAGCGAAGCCGGGTCGGCGTGGCGCAGGGCAAACGACGCGAGCTCGACCGCGGGGAGCCCGCGAGAGCTCGGATGCGGCGTGTCGCCCCAGTCGATGAGGAACGGCACCAGTCCGCGCGGCGGGGTGAGCCGCCAGCTCAGCTGCTCCCCGTCCGGCGTGCGTCGCGACATAGGCTTCGCGTCGCCCGGGTCGTAGCCGGCTTGCCGCACGCGTGCGATGACGGCGTCGACATCGGGCGGGTGCACCGCCCACGTAACCAGGGTGGCGGCGTCGAGGTCGTCGATGCCGAACGGGCGTGGCCTGCTCGGCTCGGGTTGCTGCGGGTCGGGCCCGACGATCTCGAGGTAGGCGTCGCCACCGAGCCCGACGAGCGCGTTCGCCGTTCCCAGCCCGGTGTGGCTGCCGCCGGGTGCCGGGTTCACGCCCGACCGTGCAGCGAAGTCGGCGACGGTGGCGGCGAGGTCGGGTGTCGCGAGCACGAGGTGGTCGAGCAGGTCAGGAGGTTGGTTCATCGTGCCTCCGGCTCTCCGGCAACTAGTGCGCGCAGCCCGTCGGCGTCGAGCAGGGCGGCGGGCTCGACCGTTTCGTTGCTGCGGACGTAGTGGAAGGCGGCCCGCACGGTGCCGAGGTCGACGTCGGAGATCCCGTTGAGCCGGGCCCAGGCGAGGCGGTAGGCGGCGAGCTGTACCGCCGCTGCCTGGGCTGCCGTTCCGGTCGGACGGGTGCCCGTCTTCCAGTCGACGACCAGCCAGCCGTCGGCTGCATCGCCGAACACGGCGTCCATCCGGCCGCGGATCACCCGGCCGGCGACCGTCATCTCGAACGGCACCTCGACGTCGGCCGGGGTGCGCGCGGCGAAGTCGCTGCGCTCGAACGCGGCCCGCAGCTCGTCGAAGTCGGCGTCGTCGGCATCCTCATCGGCTGCGCCCGGCAGCTCGTCGATGTCGAGCAGGGTCTGGCTCTTCCATCGCTGCTCGAGCCAGGTGTGGAATGCCGTCCCGCGACGCGCCCAAGGCGCCGGCGGGCGGGGAAGCGGGCGGCGCAATGCGCGAGCCAGCGCACTTGGGTCGCGCTGCAATTCGACGAGTTGCGACACCGAGAGCTGATCGGGCAGCTCGACGGCGAAGGCGTCGGCCCCGGCCAGACGTGCGCGTTCGGCGAGCAGCACCTCGACGTCGCGACGCCACACCTCTGCGCGCGTGATCGGCTCGCCGAGTAGCAACTGCTCGGGCTGAGCACTGTGGTCGGCGCGAGCCGCTGCGACCAGTGCCGCGCCCCATTCGACGTCGGCCCGGCGGCTGGGCCGGGTCGGATCGCGCGGCGCCAAGGGGTCGATGGGCCAGCCGGCCACCGCCGCCTGACCCGTGACCGGGTTGATCGCATCGTCGGCGGGCTCGAACCACTCGTCGGGCTCGGCGAAGTCGCGTAGCGCGAGGAGGAAGTCCGAGGGCTTTCGCGCCTTTGCGCCCGCGTCGTCGAACACGTACCCGGACGCCAGCAGGACGTGCCGGGCACGGGTCAGGGCGACGTAGGCGAGGCGTCGCTCCTCCTCGTCGTGCCGGCGTTTGAGGTCGGCGTCGTGCTGGATGAGCACCCGCTTGAGATCACCGGTGTCGGCGACCTCGGCGAGGGTGAGGGCGGGTAGGTCGCCGGCGTCTCCGCGTAGTGCCACCGGGATCTGCTGCCGGGCGCGGGCCCAATTCAGCGTCTTGGGCTGTGCCGGGAAGACGTCCTGATCCAGGCCGGGGACGGACACGATGTCCCACTCGAGACCCTTTGCACCGTGCACGGTCAGGATCTGCACCCGTTCGGTCGCAACCTCGACCTCCCCCGCTTCCAATCCGTTCTCCTCGTCCTCGGCCGCGTCGAGGAAAGCTAGGAAGGCCGACAGCGTCGCGGTGGAGGCGTCCCCGGCGTCGTTGACGAAGCGGACGGCCTCGTCGAGGAACCGGTCAAGGTGCACTCGCCCGACCACCGCGTGGTCGGGGCGGGCCAGCACCTCGATGTCGACGCCGGACACGCGTTCGACCTCGGCGATCAGCTCGGGCAGCGAGTAACCCACCCGGCGCCGCAGCCGGTGCAGCTCGGTCGAGAACGCGGAGAGCCGGCGATACCCCTCGGTGGAGTAGTGCTGCTCGGGTCCGAGGTCGTCGAGGGCCTCGATGAGGCTGACCGGCTCGTCCTCGGCGCCGGCCGGGCCGGGCGTTCCGGCGGCGTCCTCGACGACCGCGATCGGCACCGGAAGGTCGTTGCGCGACAGCCGTCGTGCGCGCCGGTGCAGGGCGGCGAGGTCGTAGGGGCCGATCCGCCAGCGCGCGCCGGTGAGCAACCGGGCCAGCGAGCTGCCCGCGGTGAAGCCGGCCAGGACGCGCAGCGTGGCCACGACGTCGGAGACCTCCGGAGTGGTCAGGAGCCCACCGAGGCCGACGACCTCGACGGGCAGTCCTTCGGCACGCAGCGCGTCGGCGATGATCGGGATCTGGCTGCGGCGCCGCACGAGCACTGCGGCGGTGCGCCCGACCTCGGGCAGCTCGCTCCAGGCCTCGGACATCCGCCCGGCCAGCCAGGTGGCCTCGGCGGCATGCGTTTCGGTGAAGGCCACTCGCAACTGACCGTCGGCCGCCGTCGGTCCGGGTCGCAACGGGGTCACCGTGCCGGCGCGGCTCACGGTTCGCAGCGGGTCGGCCACCGCGTTCGCCGCGCCGAGAACGATGCGGTCGTTGCGAAAGCTGGTGGCCAGGGGATACACGGTGGCCCGAGCGCCACCGGCCCTGGTGAAGGTGTGCGCGAAGGCGCCGATGTTGCCGGCGCTGGCCCCGCGCCAGCCGTAGATCGACTGGAACGGGTCGCCGACCGCGGTGACCGGATGCCCGTCGCCGAACAGCCCGTGCAGCATCTCGATCTGCGCGTGTCCGGTGTCCTGGTACTCGTCGAGCAGCACGGCACCGAACCGGGCGCGTTCGACGCTGCGTACTTCTTCGAGGGGCGCCAGCCGGGCGGCAAGGCTCATCTGGTCACCGAAGTCCATCGCCGACCGGCCCGCTTTTGCGACCGAGAAGGCGCGCACCAACGGCAGCAGTGCTCGGCGGTGGGCGAGCGACCTGACGAGATCGGCGACCTCGCCGGTCTTGTTGCGCTTGCCGGGCAGGCCGTCGACGAAGGCCTCGAGCTCGGCGCAGAACGCGTCGACGCCATCGACGTCGACGAGGTGGTCGGCGAACTGGCCCGACATCTGCAGCAGGTAGCGCACTACCGACGACAGCGCACCGATGCCGTCGGGCAACTCGCCGGGGTGATTGCGCATGACCTGGTCGGCCAGCTGCCACGCCGCGGCCTGCGTCATCAGTCTCGCGTCGGGCTCGGCGCCCAGGCGCAGCGCGTGCTCGCCGACGAGGCGCCCGGCGTAGGCCGCGTAGGTCGAGACGGTCGGCTCGGCGGCCCGCAGCAGCGTCAAATACTCGACGTCATCGGGTTGGTCGCGTTCGACGACACCCCGCCACTGGGCGAGACGCCGCCGGATGCGCCTGCCCAGCTCGGCTGCGGCTTTGCGGGTGAAAGTCAGGCCGAGGACGGCGTCGGGGCTCACCACCCGGTTGGCGACCAACCACACCACTCGGGCGGCCATCGTCTCGGTCTTGCCCGAGCCGGCACCGGCGATGACCACCGAGGGCGCGAGCTCGGACTCGATGACCGCGGCCTGCTCGGGAGTAGGCGGATGCAGCCCGAGGCGCTCGGCGAGCTCGGTCGCGCCGATCGTCCGTGCCGCGGCACCGACAGCAGTCACTGGGTCACCTGCCGGCCCTCGGGCTGCAGCGGGCAGCACTTGCGCAACGCGCAGTGTCGACAGTCGGGGCCGCTCGTGGCCGAGAAGTCGACGCCGTGCAGCACGTCGGCGACGTCCGCCACCTTGGCCTCGATCCAGTCCGGCTCGTCGGACTCGGCGAGCGGGGTCTGCCACTGCTCGCTCGACCCCGAGGCTCCGAGTTGCACCAGCAACGCGCCGCCCGACCGGGCCTCGCCGAACCCGCCCCGCTCGACCGCGAGCTGGTACGCGGCGAGCTGCGGGTGTCGGGCCAGCTCGTCCGCCCTCGGCTTGCTCTTACCGGTCTTGTAATCCACGACGACAAGGCGCCCGTGGCTGTCCCGCTCGATGCGGTCGACGCGGCCGCGCAGCTGGGCCTCACCCAGGTCGACGGAGAACGCCTCCTCCACACCCGCCAGGGCCAGTCCGTTGCGGCTTCGTGCGAGCCAGTCCACCAGGCGCGACAGCATCTCCGTGGCCCGGCGCCGTTCGTTGCTCGCGAACCAGCGCGCCCCGAACTCGAGAGTGCTCCACTGTTCATCGATGCGCCGTTCGTACTCCGCGAGGTCAGCACCCGGCGGAGCCTCGGCAGCCACTGCGTGTACGAGGATGCCGAGCGAGGCAGAGACCTGGTCGTCGTCCTTCGCGCCGAGATCGGTCAGCAACGCACGGACCTCGCAGCGCAGGAAGGCGTCGATGCGCGACGGGCTGACCACGACCGGTTCGTCCTCGGCCACCACCGGCCGGTCGTCGGACAGCGGCGCAAGACCCCACCAAGCGGCCGGCTCGGCACCGCCAACCCGGGCGTCCGCCAGCTCGGCCAGCGCCTCGGCCGCGGCTCGCGCGTCATCGGCCGGGGTTGCCGGGTCGCAGACGGCTGCCCGCAGTTCGGCCACCAGGCCGGTGAGGTGGACGCCGCGTGGGGCCAACTGCACCGGACGGTCGCCGTCGACCGGATCGAGCTCGTCGAGGAACCGCGACGGCTGGTCCTCGTCGCCGGACACCGCGGTGACGACCACTCGCTGCCGGGCACGGGTGACCGCGACGTAGAACAGCCGGCGTTCCTCGGCCAGCTGGGGCGCGAGCTGCGACAGCACCGCGGGATCGCGGCCGGCCACGATGTCGACGAGCGCCTCGGAGCCAAGCAGCGACCCGCGCCGGCGCAGATCGGGCCAGACGCCTTCCTGCACGTTGGCCACGCACACGAGGTCCCACTCCAGCCCCTTCGACGCGTGCGCCGTGAGCACCTGAACGTGCTCGCTCGGCAGGCGTCGGGTCGGCTGCGGGTCGCCGGGCAGCTGCTGGGCAGCGAGATGCTCGGTGAACCGCGCGATGCCGGCCTGTGGCAGTCGGTCGGTGAACCGGGCCGCGGCGTCGAACAGCTCGACGATCGCGTCGAGGTCGCGATCGGCAGCGGCTCCGGCGGGTCCGCCGGCGCGGCTGGCCTGCTCCCACCGCCGCGCCAGCCCGGACGCCTGCCACACCGACCACAGCACGTCCTCGGGCGAGCCAGTGTCGATCGTGGCCGCACCCGCGGCTAGCACGGCGGCAACTGCCTGCATTGGGCGCCGCACAGCCTGCGGCAGGATTGCGGCTCCGGGCACATCCCACACGGCAGCGACCAGGGTCGGGGCGTCACCCGTCGCGGCGGTCATTTGGCGCAGCGCTCGCCGCAGCCGGCGCAGGTACACCGCGTCGCCGCTGCCGATCGGACCGAGCAGCAACCGCTCGGCCAGTTCCTCCGAGTCCTGAGCTGCGCAGTGCGCGAGTACAGCGCGGACCACGTCCAGCAGCGTGGCGACCGCGGGGTGATCGGCCAGCGGGAGGTCGTCACCGCGCACCGAGACCGGCACGCCGGCGGTGCTGAATGCGCGCCGCAGGGTGGGCAGCGACAGCGACGTCGAGCGGACCAGCACCGCCATTCGCGACCACGGCAGCCCGTCGAGATGGGCCCGGCGCAGCGTCGCCGCGACGTACGCGGCCTCTTCGCTCGCGGAGCGGAACACCCCGACCTCCACCCGGCCCGGTTCGGCACCGTTGACGGGCACGAGCGCACGCTGCGCGGACGGGCCGGGCAGCCGGGCTGCGACGCGCCGCGATGCCGCGAGCAGCTGCGGGCCGGAACGGCGGCACGTTGTCAACGCGACCGTGGGCGTCGGGCCGAAGTTCGTCTCGACATCGCGGATCGCCGACTCGTCGGCACCGCGGAAGGCGTAGATCGACTGGTCGGGGTCGCCGACAAGCACGAGCTCGTCGGCGCCCGCCGCGACGAGAGCAAGTAATTCGGCCTGTGCGGGGTCGGTGTCCTGGTACTCGTCGACGAAGATCCGCCGGCGTTGTGCACGTTCACGGGCGAGCAGCTCAGCATCGTCGTGCAGGGCGTTGAGCGCGCTACGGATGAGCTCAGCCGGGTCGTACGCGCCGGGGTCCTTCATCGCATAGACCGAGTGGTACTCGTCGAGGAACGCGCCGGCGGCCTGCCAGTCAGCGCGCCGATGTCGCCGGCCCAGCTCGTGCAGGGCGGCCCCGTCCAGACCGCGTTCGACCGCACGCATCAGCAGCTCGCGCACCTCACCTGCGAAGGCCGTCGTTGCCAGGGCAGGGTGCAGTTGCGGCGGCCACTGCACAGTGGTGGCCGCCAGCAGATCGCGGACGACAATGTCCTGCTCGGCCGCGGCCAGCAGCCGTGGCGCGGGCAGGCCGCGCGCCAGGTTGGCCATCCGCAACAGACCGAATGCGTAGGAGTGCAGCGTCCGCGCGACGGGCTCGCGGATCGTGCGGCCCAGCCTGGCCGCGACCCGGTCGCGCAACTCACCAGCCGCGCGCCGGCTGAACGTCAGCATCAGCACCTCGCCGACGTCGACGCCGCGACGCGTCACCCGATCGATGACTGCCTCGACCAGCGTCGTGGTCTTGCCCGTCCCCGGCCCGGCCAGCACGAGCAGCGGACCTCCCGGGTGCTCGACCACCCGGCGCTGGGCGTCGTCGAGCACCGGTGCAGTCGCCGCCGCGCGCGGCGGACGGACGAGATGGTAGGTGGGGTCGGTCACCCGAACATCTGAGCATGGGGTGCCGACAAGTTCTGCGCAGGCCTGCAGATGAGCGAGAGCCGGTGCGTAGCGTCGAGCGCGTGCTCACCGTCGGCGTCGATCTTGCGGCGTCGGCCGCGACGACCGCGGTGGCGGTGCTCGACTGGACGTCTTCGCCCTACGTTGTCGATCTCGTCCTGCCGGCCGACGACGACGCCGTCGTCAACGCCTGCCGCGACGCTACGAAGATCGGCCTGGACTGTCCGCTGGGGTGGCCGGAGCCGTTCGTCGAGTTCGTCACCGCGCATCGCGACGGCCGGCCCGTGGCGCCTGCGGGCACCGTCGGCGAGCGCCGGGCACTCGCCTATCGAGCCACCGATCTGCACTGCCAGACACTGGGCATGCGGCCGCTCAGCGTGTCGGCCGACCGCATCGGGCACGCCGCGTTCCGCTCCGCCGCGCTGCTCCCCCGGCTCGACGCGGGCACCGATCGCAGCGGCGCTGGTCGGGTCGTCGAGACCTACCCGGCCGGATCGCTGCGCCGCTGGGGCGACGCGAACCCGCATGGCTACAAGCGGTCCAGCGGCATCACCGGGCAGGCTCGGTTGGCGGCGAAGGTCGCGTGGCTGTTGGATGTGCTGCCGCTGTCCTTCGGCTCGGACGCGGTGGAGCGGGCATGCACGACGTCTGACCACGCCTTCGACGCAGTGATCGCGGGCATCACGGCACGGTTGACGCTGGAACCCGGCGCCGTCGACCCGATCCCCATTCATCTGCGTGAGTGCGCGCGCGTCGAGGGCTGGATCGCCGTGCCCACCGCTGGATCCCTGCGCGACCTCGCTACTCGCTGACGCCGTCCCACCGGAACCGCGTGAGGTCCACTCGTGCGCCGACGAAGCGCACGCCCTCGGACAGCAACCGTTGTCGCTGCTCGTCGAGCAGGTGCGGGGCGAGCGAGCCGTCGACCCGTACGACGCGGTGCCACGGCACGGTGCCGCCGTCCGCAGCCAGCACGTTGCCGACGACCCGGGCCGAACGCGTGCCGGCGAACTCGGCGACGTCGCCGTAGCTCATCACCCGACCCGCCGGGATCGACTCGACGCAACCGAGGATGCGGCGCGCGAAGTCTCCCTGCTCGGCCACGTCGCCCACCCTGCCACGCGAGAGTTGTCCACAGGTGGCCGGAAAGTTCAGCGGACTCGCGGGCGGTTTGTCAGGGTCAGGGCATGCCAACCGTGACGGTCGAGGTCGCCGACCTCTCGGCAGCCTCTCGCCAGCTGAACGTCTCGGTGGCCGAGCCGCTGTTGCGTCTGGTGGGCGGTGCGCTGGACGGCATCATGGCCGGAGGCGGCATGGCCGGCGACGACCCGGCCGGCGCACAGTGGGCCTCCGACTACGACAGCATCGCCCCCAGCGCGATTCAGGCTGCCGAAGACGTGATCAACTCCTGCTACCGCGTTTCGGCGATGCTCGGAGCCACCGCTCGCAACTACGCACAGGCCGAAGCAGCCTCGACGGTGCGGGGCCATCACGTCGATCCGCACATCACCAGCGCCGTCGCGACGCTGCCGGACGACACCCGCATCGGGTTGCCGTCAGCCGTGCCGTCCGCCGCGGGCGGTGGCTCGGGCGGGCCACCGGGCTGGCACTTCATTGCCGATCGCCTGGGCGGCCTCGTCTGGCCCAACGGTCATCAGGACCGCCTGCGCGCCACCGCCCGGGCCTGGACTGCGTCAGCCCAGGCCCTCGACGACTACGCCTTGGACGCAGTCCTCATCGACATCCGGCCGCTTGTCGACGGGCTACGCGAGGGCCCGGACATCTCGACGGTCTGCAACGCGCTGAGCGGGCACCTGCAGGCGGTCGCCTGTGCGCACCGCGGGCTCGCACACGCGTGTACCGAGCTCGCTGGGCACATCGATAACGCCCACTCCCGCATCGAGCACGAACTGGTCGAGTTGCTCGCGTGGACGGGGGGCATCCAGGCCGTCGGCGCCGTCGCCTCGATCTTCAGCTTCGGCACCGCAGAGGGGCCGACGCAGGCCGGCCAGGCCGCGCGCATCGCGGCGACGGCATTGAAGGTGATCGCCATCCTGCGGGACTTCATGGCGGCGGTGCAGACCGTGCTCGCCGAGATCGCTCCGCTCGCCGGCGCCGTCGCCGACGTCCGTGCGGCCGTTGCGTGGCTCAAAGATCTACGCATCGTCCAGGTCGAGGTCAGCGCCGTTCCCGGCCTGCGGGTCTACCAGGTCGCGCGCGTCGAACGGACTGGCAGCGAAGCAGCAACCACGACGAGAGTCACCGCCGGCGAGGAGGCGGCGCTTGACGAGCTTGCAGTCGAAGCTTCAACCGCTGGGACGGGTCGAGCCCGATGGACCAGCGGCAAGAAGCTCCGCGAACATTTTGCCAAGCACAAGAAGGAGTTTGAGTACGAGACGGCCGACGACTATGCGGACGCGGCTGCCGCGTTCTATGACCGTGCGAAAGCGGAGGGGTTACCGATGAAGGTTGATGAAGAGGGCGACATGCTTATATATGACGAATCCAGCAACACATTTGGCGTTTACACGGAAACAGGCAAAACGCGCACGATGTTCAAACCCAGAGACGGCATCAGATATTGGAACGAGCAACGAGGGACTACAAAGTGAGCGCCTACCAGTGCCCCGTTTGCGGCTTCCACGGGCTTGAGAGACCCCATCAACTGGCGTCTGGCAACGCTTCCTTTGAAATTTGTGAGTGCTGCACCTTCCAATTCGGTTACGACGATGACGACCAAGGCTTCACGTTTGCACAGTGGCGGGAGCAATGGATCGCGCGAGGGATGCCCTGGGGAGGGGACGGAGACGAAGAGCCGCCGCCGAATTGGGACCCGACGGCGCAGCTCGCGACACTGAACGATGCCTGACGGCGAGTATCGCGCCAGCGAGGTCAACCAACGGTTCTGTCGGCTCACCACGAAAGTCGCACCCGCGTTGACGTCCGTTCTTGCTGAGCACCTCGACGACAACCTCAGCGAGATGCTGCCGCACCTGTACTTCGGTGACGTCAGCCGATGGTTCATCGACCAGACGACCGCGCATGGCCCGTCGACCGAAGCGGCCCGGCTACTCGACCTGCTCGAGACCAGCTACCCAACCGCAGACGAGGACGTGCAGAACCTCATCGATGTGTCGTTTGTGGAGATGGTGCAGGACGAGCCGAAGGTCGTAGCGCTGTTCGGGCCGAACCTGCTCTCCCGTGTCGACCCGGAATTCCTCCCGTCGTAGCTCGACGCCGTTGCTTGTCACTCTTGAATCGCGATCTGGGCCGCCCAAGAGCGCGATTGGAGGGTGACAAGCGACCCAGGCCGGCTTGGTACCGCACATTGCCGGCAAGTTGATCTCTACAGGCGGTCGGACGCAGTGCGGCCCGGCTACGGACGCAAGGTCAGCGGTCATACACCGAATCCGACCAGCGCGGGTCACGGCCGGTCATGGCGATGAGCCGATCAAGGGCCGGCGCGTCGGGGGGCACCGCGACGGGGTGGTCGAACATGCCGCTCGCGGACAGGTCGCCGAACTTACGGGACTCCTGCCATACGGCCTGGACGACGTCGGCGGGCAGCGCGCCTGGGTAGCCGATGGCCCGGCCTAGGTCCCACGCATGCACGGTGATGTCGAAGATCATCTCGCGCAGGTAACCGCTGGCCGGGGTGTCCCCACGCGACAGCGACACCGTCCGCTCCAGCGCGCCGGGCACCGACACGGCCGTGGCGGCCTGCTCCGCGGTCTGGTCCCAGGCCTGTATGTAAGAGGCGCCGACCCCGTCCTCACGAACGAACGAGCGGGCTCGATCCACCGCGTCTGCAGCGGCGTCGAGCTCGAGCCCGTTCAACAGCGGCTCGACCCACAGGTGCTCGGTGATCAGGTGTGCGACAAGATCGGCAACGCTCCAGGCGGCGTTCGGTGTGGGCCCGTCCCACTGGTCGTCGGTGACCGCGTGGACTCGGGCGCCGAACTCACGCTGCAGGGTGAGAAAGATCTGAACAAGATCATGTTCGGGCACATACGACCCGTACCCCGGGACCCCTCGTCAGTACACGGGCAGTGACGGATCCACTTGATTAACCCAGGCAGTGACCCCGCCCTGCACGTGCACGGCGTCCTTAAAGCCGGCGCCCTTGACCGCGGCGAGCGTCTCGGCCGAGCGCACTCCCGTCTTGCAGTACATGACGATCTGCTTGTCCTGCGGCATCGAGGCCAGGGCGTCACCGCGCAGAATCTCGTCCTTCGGGACCAAGGTGGCACCCGGGATCCGAACGATCTCCCACTCGGCCGGCTCGCGAACGTCGACGAGGTAGACCGGCTTGTCGGAGTCCAGCAGCTCTTTGAGCTCGGATGCGGTGATCGTCGAACCGGCAGCAGCCCGCTGCGCCTCCTCGGACACCACGCCGCAGAACGCGTCATAGTCGATCAGTTCGGTGATCTTGGGGGCGGCCGGGTCCTTGCGGATCTTCAGCTCGCGCCACGTCATCTCCAGGGCGTCGAAGACGAGCAGGCGACCAAGCAGGGTGTCGCCGATGCCGGTGATCAGCTTGATCGCCTCGGCCACCATCATCGAACCGATCGCCGCACACAGCACGCCGAGTACGCCACCCTCGGCGCACGACGGCACCATGCCGGGCGGCGGCGGGTCGGGGTAGAGGTCGCGGTAGTTCGGGCCGAACTCGTCCCAGAACACCGACACTTGACCGTCGAAGCGGTAGATCGAACCCCAGACATAGGGCTTACCGAGCAGTACGCACGCATCGTTGACCAAGTAACGAGTCGCGAAGTTGTCGGTGCCGTCGACGATGAGGTCGTACTGGCCGAAGATCTCCAGGACGTTGTCGTTGTCGAGGCGGGTGTCGTGCACCACGACGTTCACCAGCGGGTTGATCTCGAGCACGGAATCCCGCGCGGACTCGGCCTTCGAGCGGCCGATGTCGCTCTGCCCGTGGATGATCTGACGCTGCAGGTTCGACTCGTCGACGACGTCGAATTCGACGATGCCCAACGTGCCGACACCAGCTGCAGCCAGGTACATCAGCGCAGGCGACCCGAGTCCACCGGCGCCGACGCACAGCACCTTGGCGTTCTTCAGCCGCTTCTGTCCGTCCATGGCGACGTCCGGGATGATCAGGTGCCGGCTGTAGCGGCGGACCTCATCGATCGACAGCGACTCAGCGGGCTGCACGAGTGGGGGCAGGCTCACGACGAACGTCCTTCACGGGTCGACTACGAACTCTGGGACAACGACGGGCGTGCCCGCGTCATTCCACCCCAGGCTAGTCGCCGAGCTTGTACTCGTCGTTCTTCGACGTGTCGGGTTGCTCGGCACCGGGAGCGCCTGAGACGCCTGGTGGGTACGGCCACGGGTTGGCCTGGCAGATCTGCTTGGTGACCGCGGAGCGAAGTCCGAAGCTCTGCTGCATCATCGCCGGCGCCAGCCCGCCGGGCAGGCACTGGTGGGCATGGTTGTGCCCGAGCGCGTGCCCGTCCTCGTGATTGATCATGTAGATCCGGTAGAGGGCGACGTCGCCCACGTAGGCCGCCGAGCCGCGTACCCACCGGGCGTCGTTGAAGATCACCCGGTTCGTAGTCAACCCGTCGACGGCCCCGGCCGGGGCATAGCAGGACGTCTCGACCGGGATCGAATAGCCGCAGTACGTGCGCACGGTCAGCGACGACGTCAGGGTGATGTGGAAGTCAATCGGACCCGAGTCGACGCGCTGCAGCGAGACGCCGTGCCCGGACCAGCTGCGCTTGTCCGAGAGCACCGACACGATCAGCGCCTGGTACTGCGCGAGGTCGATGCCTTTGACGCCGTTCTCAACGTCGATCGAGTAGCGGTATAGCTTGCCTCTACCGACGACCGGCGAGGTGCCTTTCAGCACGCGGAACGTCCCGTTGCCCTTGGTCGTGTACGCCGGGCCACTCGGGAGTGCGTAGCCCTTGAGCGCGACGTTGTTGTCCCCCGCGTTGGTCGCATCGCCTTTGAGCGGCATCTGTGCCGGCGCGGGCGGCGGCGAGGTCGCGCTGTTCGAGGCACCCATGGCCTCGGCCAGGGGCTTTGCCGGCTTGGACGTCGCGCTCGACGTCATCAGGGCCACAACGGTGACCACGGCCAGCACCGGGATGGCATACGCGCGCCAGCCCCAACGCCGGACGAAGGTCCGAAGGAACGACGCGAAGGTGCGCCTGGGCGGGCGACGGCTGGAGCGCGGGCCGTACCCGACCTGGGCGCGACGCGCTCCGTCATGCGCGGCACGGACGTCGTCGAGGGGGTCGCGCTGACGCAGCGCACGCCCCTCGCGGGGGTCGATCATCGTCGGCCCCCGCCCGTCCTGCCATGACGACACGCATCCACACTTCCACAGCCCCGCGAAAACCGCGGTATTGACAGCCGTCAGGCGACCGAGCCCTCGGAAGCCTTCCGCGACGAGTCGAGCAGCGCGATGACCGCGCGAGCCGAGGCCACCGGGTCCTCCATCATCGCGGTGTGCCCGATGTCCTCGAGCACGAGCAGCCGGGAGTTCGGGATCGCCGCGGCGACGTAGGGCGCGAGGTCCGGGGCCACGAGCCGGTCCTCGTCGCCCCACAGCACGAGCGTCGGCGCGGTGATGGCCCGCATCGCCTTCCAGGCCGTGCTGCTGCGCAGGAACTGCGACAGCGCCAGGCCGCGTAGCGAACGCAATACCGCAGACTCGGCCCACGGCAGGTCGGCGCGGTACGTCGCCTCCGCGACGGCCTCGGCCATGCGGGCCGGCGGGAAACGTTCGGGCTTGGCGAAACAGAGCTTGATCGTCCCCTTGACCCGGACGTCCACCGCGTAGCGTTTGTTGAACTGCTTGACCAGCAGCTCGCCGAGCAGCGGCAGGATGAGCACCGCCATCGTCTTGTCATGCTTCATCGGGTAGACGCGCAGCCGGTTGTCGGGCACAGCGGGCGAGACGAGGGTCAACGTCCGGATCAGGTCCGGACGACGCGAAGCCACCACGATGCTGATGGCGCCGCCCATCGAGTTGCCGGCCAGATGCACCGGGCCGCGGCCGGACTGCTCGATGTAGGCGATGACGAGGTCGGCGAAGGCGTCGAGGGTGTAGCGCCCGCGCGGCGCCGGACCGGAGTGCCCGTGGCCGTACAGGTCGATGGCGTCGACCGCGAGCCGGCCCCTCAGCAGACCGGCGAAATCGGTCCAGTTGGTCGCCGAACCACCGAGCCCGTGGACGAAGACGGCCGGCTCCGCCGCCGAATCGTTGCTCGGCGTGCTGCGCACCGTCACGCTGACGCCGCCGATGTCGACCTCGCGCAACGGCCACGACGGTGCATCGAGGTCGACGGCAGGCAGCTCGAGATCGGCGAGCGGAGCTGTGGGTGCGGTACGAGACGGCGGTTTCGGCATCCGAACAGCGTACTTTTCCGACGCGTCCGTCGCCTGGTGAAGTCAGGCAGTCTTGCGCGCTGCTTTCTTGGCCGCGGCCTTCTTCGCGGGTGCCTTCTTGGCGGCCTTCTTCGCCGCGGCTTTTCTGGCCGGCGCCTTCGCAGCCGCCGTCACAGCCGCCTTCGCAGCTGCTTTCGTGGCGGGCGCCTTCTTCGCCGGCGCCTTCTTCGCCGCGGCCGCCCCGCCCGCAGAACTGCCGGCCGAGCTCTCGCCGCGGCCCTTCTTGGCCGCCTCGACCGACGCCCGCAGCGCGGACATCAGGTCGACGACATTGCCCGCGGTCGGCTGCTGCTCGTCGACCTCGACGATCTCGCGTCCCTCGACCTTGGCCTCGATGACCGACTCGAGCGCCTCACGGTAGTTGTCGGTGTACAACTCGGGTTCGAAGTCGCCGGCCATGCTCTCGACGAGCGAGCGTGCCATCTGCTGCTCCTGCGGGCGCAGCTCGACGTCCTCGTCCAGGAAGGCGAAGTCGGCCTCGCGCACCTCGTCGGGCCAGATCATCGTCTCGAGCAGGATGACGCCATCACGCACGCGCAGGACGGCCAGCTGCTCGCGGTTGCGGATGGCCACCTTCACCACGCCGACCGTGTCGCTGTCGGCAAGCGCGTCGCGCAGTAGCACGTACGGCTTGACCGCACTCTTGTCCGGCTCGAGGTAGTAGCTCTTGTTGTAGTAGATCGGGTCGATCTGTTCGGCGGGCACAAACTGCACGACGTCCACCACGCGCGCGCTGGGCAGTGGCAGGTCCTTGAAATCGTCGTCCGTGAGCACCACCGTCTCGCCCGAACCGAGCTGGTAGCCCTTGGCGATGTCGGCGTACTGCACCTCCTCGCCGTCGCTCTCTGCCACCCGCTTGTAACGGATGCGCGCGCCGTCGCTACGGCGGACCTGGTTGAAGCTGACGCTCTTCTCCTCGGTCGCGGCATAGAGCTTGACGCCGATGCTCACCAGCCCGAAGGACACACTGCCCTTCCAGATCGAGCGCATGAACTCTCCTCATCGACGGTTAGCCCATAGTTTGGACGGGTGTACCCGATGCTCGCTACCGCAACCACCGCGCTGCCCGTCGGCGCCGGCTGGGCGTACGAGTTCAAGTGGGACGGCATCCGGGCGCTGGTAGACGTCGGCGACCACGGCGTGCGGATGACGAGCCGACGCGGCAACGACATCTCGGCCGGTTATCCCGAACTCGTGGCGCAGGCGGCGGACGTGGGTGACGCGTTGCTCGACGGCGAGATCGTGGCCTTCGTCGACGGTCGGCCGTCCTTCGGACAGCTGCAGACGCGGATGCATCTGCGCGGGGCGAAGGACGTCGCACGGGCGGCCGTTGACGCGCCGGTGACGTTCGTCGCATTCGACCTGCTGCGCCGCTTTGGCGTCGATCTCACCACCCGTCCCTACACCGAGCGCCGCGCGACGCTGGAACGCTTCGCGGCCGAGTACGAGGGCTGGACGTTGAGCCCGTCGTTCGACGACGGCCCGGCGACGGAGCTGGTCGCGCGCGAGCACGGCCTGGAGGGCGTGGTGGCCAAGCGCACCGATTCCAACTACCACCCCGGGCGGCGCAGCGAGCACTGGCGCAAGCTGCGCTTCGTCCGCTCTGGCGATTTCTCGGTCATCGGCTGGGAGGGCGCGGCCGAGAACCCGGACACGCTGAGCTCGCTGCTGCTCGGCATAGTCACCGACGACGGGCTGCGGTTCGCGGGCAAGGTCGGTAGCGGGCTGTCCGGACGGACGGCGTCGACGATCCAGCGCCGGCTGACCGCGACCACGGCGTCGGCCGTCCCGGACGTGCCGCGTTCGATCGGCGGGCGGCAGATGCACTGGGTCGAGCCGGACCTCGTCGTCGAGGTCGAGTTCGCGTCGTGGACGGGCGATCACCGGCTGCGCCACCCGGTTTTCCGCGGCGTCCGCGACGACAAGACGGTGCAGGAGGCGAGGGGCTGATGAACGCTGCGTCCGCGGCTGGCAACAAAGTGACCGTCGACGTCGAGGGCCGCCACCTGACGCTGTCGAACCTGCACAAGGTGCTCTACCCCGAAGCGGGCTTCGCGAAGGGCGAGGTGATCGACTACTACACGCGCATCGCGCCGGTACTGCTGCCGCACCTGGCCGACCGGCCGCTGACGGTGAAGCGTTATCCGAACGGCGTCGACGGCATGTTCTTCTACGAGAAGAACGCCACGCGCGGCACCCCGGGCTGGGTGCGAACGAAGACGCTGCCGGTGCCGGGCTCGACGAAGAACCGCGAGACGATCGACTATGTCGTCGTCGAGGCGCTGCCCGACCTCGTGTGGCTGGCGAACCTGGCCGCACTGGAGCTGCACGTGCCGCAGTGGCGGGTGCCGCCACGCGCTCGCAAGCCGCGCACCGACCTGATCGTCTTCGACCTCGATCCGGGGCCGCCGGCCACGATCGTCGAGTGCAGCGAGGTCGCGATCCTGCTGCGTGATCTGCTCGTGGCCGACGGGTTCTCGCCGGTGGCGAAGACGTCCGGATCGAAGGGCATGCAGGTCAGCGTTCCGATCGAGTGCGACGACCCCGAGCTGCCGTCCACCTACGCGCGGTTGCTCGCCCGGCGGCTCGAGACCGACCGCCCCGACCTCGTCGTCTCCCGGATGGCGAAGGAGCTGCGGCCGAACAAGGTGCTCGTCGACTGGAGCCAGAACAACCCGGCGAAGACGACGGTGGCGCCCTACTCGTTGCGCGCCCGCCCGCAGCCGACGGTGTCCACCCCGCTGACGTGGGACGAAGCCGGATCCGGCGAACTGCTGTCATTCACCGCGGCCGACGTGCTCGAGCGGGTGGCCGAGTTCGGTGACCTGTTCGCCGGGGTCCTCGACGACGGGCAGCGCGCGCGGCTTACTGCGAAGACGGTGGCCACAGCTACCCGCGGGTAGGATTCCGCGGACAGGATCGAGCGGCAGAAGGGGCGACAGCGTGTCGAGCGCGGTAGGTGCCGAACTGGGCCGGGGCGGCCGGATGCCCCGGTCGGCGCGGCGCATACAGCTGCTCGCCGCCGCCCAGGAGGTGTTCGTCGCGCAGGGCTATCACGCCGCCGCGATGGACGACATCGCCGAGCGCGCCGGCGTCTCCAAGCCGGTGCTCTATCAGCACTTCCCCGGCAAGCTCGATCTGTACCTCGCCCTGCTCGACACCCAGACCTCGGCGCTGGCAGAGGGCGTCCGCGCGTCGCTCGAGGGCACGCGCGACAACCGCGAACGCATTCACCGCGTGCTCTTGGCGTACTTCGGCTTCGTCGACCGCGACGATCACGACGGCGCCTTTCGGCTCATCTTCGAAAGCGACCTCGTCAACGACCCCGAGGTCCGCAAGCGCGTCGAGTCCGTCACCGCCCGCACCATGGAAGCGGTGGCCGACACCGTCGCGTCCGACACCGGGTTGAGCCGGGCCGAGGCCGAACTGCTGGCTACTGCGCTCACCGGATCGGCACAGGTGGTGGCCCGGTGGTGGCTGGCCAGCGACCGCCCGGTCAGCCAGGAGGATGCGATCACCCTGCTCGAGACGCTGCTGTGGCGCGGCATCTCGAACTTCCCGCGCCGCGAGGACTGACGGACTGTTCGCTGTCGGCGCAGCGGTCGCCGCGGCAAGCACGTCGACGCTCGACTAGCGTGGTCGGTACGCATTATCAACGAGCTGGAGGTTCGGCGTGGAGGTCAAGGTCGGCGTGCTGCACACGTCCCGCGAGATCGTCGTGGACAGCCCGCAGAGTGGCGAGGAAGTGCAGGCCCTCGTCGACGCCGCGCTGAAGAGCATCGACGGCCAACTTGTGCTGTCCGACGAGAAGGGCCGCAAGATCATCGTTCCGGCCAACCTCGTCGCCTACGTCGACATCGCCCCGAGCGACACCCGCCGCGTGGGGTTCGTCGCCGGCTGAGTTACGAGTCGAGCCCCAGCGCAACCATGCGCTCGGCGTGCCGGTCGGTGATCCGGGTGATCAACGCAGGCACGCCGGCAAGGCCACCGGTGCCCTCGACCAGCAGCATCATCAACGACTCGCGATCGGCGAGCACGTGCTGCGTCTGGCTGATGGCCTCGCCGACGAGCCGCCGGGCCCACAGCGCAAGCCGACCGGCGACGGCCGGTTGCACGGCGATCGCGGCCTGCACCTCGCGCACCGCGAACTCCGCCCGGCCCTCGTCGGTGAGCACCTCGTGGATGAGTGCGGACGTCGCGTCGTCGACCAGCGCGGCGACCTCGCGGTAGAAGTCCGCGCCCATTCCGTCGCCGACATACGCCTTGACGACGCACTCGAGCCATGTCGATGGCGCGGTGAGCGAGTGGAAGGTCTCGAGCGCCGCAACAAACGGTGCCATGGCCTCGTCGGGCTGCTGGCCGATTTCGAGCAACCGGTCGGCCAAGCGGCGGAAATGCCCGAACTCGACGGCGGCCATCGCCGACATCTCGGCCCGTCCGGCGAGACTGGGTGCAAGCCGCGCGTCATCGGCCAGTCGGTCGAACGCGCTCAGCTCGCCGTAGGCCAGCACGCCGAGCAGGTCGACGACGGCGTTTTCCGCAGCGGGGGCCATTCGCGCAGGTTAGCGTCCGCCCTGACCAGCCAACGGATACCATGGACGTGCTGGAACCAATCCAGAGCACCACTAATGAATCTGCGCGTTGACCGCAGGCGCCGCCCGCACCACGCGGGTCGCAGCCGCCGGGCACCTTCCCTCATCGGTCGACGCACCTACGCGAGGATGCGCTGTGACCGAAGAACTGGCTGATTTGACCGCTGAGCTGACGCCGGCCGAACTCGACCACCGCTCGGACCTCACCGAGGCCGAGATCGCGCCGGTTGAGCCCGAACCGCTGGCCGCCAAGGCCCCGGTGAGCACCGAGAGCCCGCTGTTCTCCAGCTTCGACATCAAGCCCGAGATCGTCCAGGCCCTCAACGACGTGGGCATCGAGCGCACGTTCGCGATCCAGGAACTCACCCTGCCGATCGCGCTGGCCGGCAACGACCTGATCGGCCAGGCGCGCACCGGGTCGGGCAAGACGCTCGGTTTCGGCGTTCCGCTGCTCAACCGCATCACGCTGCCCGGCGGTGCCGGCGCGCGGCCGCAGGCCCTGGTCGTGGCGCCCACCCGCGAGCTGGCCGTCCAGGTGTCGGCCGACCTGGCGAGCGCCGGCAAGCTCGTCGGCGCACGCGTGCTGACCATCTACGGCGGCCGCGCCTACGAGCCGCAGATCGAGGTCCTGAAGAAAGGCGTCGACGTCGTGGTCGGAACGCCCGGGCGGCTGCTCGACCTCGCCCAGCAGGGTCACCTGTCGCTCGCCGACGCCCGGATCCTTGTGCTCGACGAGGCCGACGAGATGCTCGACCTCGGCTTCCTGCCGGACATCGAGAAGCTGCTGACGATGGTGCCTGCTGCCCGTCAGACCATGCTGTTCTCGGCCACCATGCCCGGCCCGATCGTCACGCTGGCCCGGCAGTTCCTCATCCAGCCGATCCAGATCCGGGCCGAGGCCGAGACGTCCATCCCGAGCACCTCGCACGTCGATCAGTTCGCCTACCGGGCGCACGCCATGGACAAGGCCGAGATGCTCTCGCGGGTCCTGCAGGCCCGTAACCGCTCGCTGGTGTTGATCTTCACTCGCACCAAGCGCACTGCGCAGAAGGTGGCCGACGATCTCGAGGACCGCGGTTTCGCGGCCGCCGCGATCCACGGCGACCTCGGCCAAGGCGCCCGCGAGCAGGCGCTACGCGCGTTCCGCTCGGGCAAGGTGGACGTGCTGGTCGCCACCGATGTCGCGGCCCGGGGGCTGGACGTCGAGGGCATCTCGCACGTCGTCAACTACCAGGCGCCCGAGGATGCGATGACCTATGTGCACCGCATCGGACGCACGGCCCGCGCGGGCAAGCAGGGCACGTCGGTCACCTTCGTGGACTGGGACGACGTACCGCGCTGGAAGCTGATCTGCGCGACCCTCGAGCTGCCGTTCGCCGACCCGGCCGAGACGTATTCGACCTCGCCGCACCTCTACGCCGACCTTGATATCCCCGAAGGTGTCTCCGGCACGCTCCCCCGCTCATCGCGCACCCGGGCCGGTCTGGACGCAGAGGAGCTCGAAGACCTCGGCGGGCGTCCGGCGGCGCGCGGTCGCGACCGGGGTCGCGACGCCGGCCGAACCGAGCGCCAGCAAGGTGGGCGCAGTGGCGGGCGCGGTGGTGAGCGCGAGGTTGCTCGCGAACGTCCCGAGCGCCCGGCCCGCAGCGGGACCCGCACACGTACCCGGACCCGCGGTGGCCAAAGCACCGCTGACAACAGCGCACCCAGCGTCGTCGCGGCCGGCGGCCCTGTCGAGTCGACGTCGACCAGCGGCGAGCAGGGCGACGGGCCCCGCCGCCGCCGCCGCGGCTCCCGGGGGCGCGGCCGGGGTGGCGCCGCCGGCGCCGTCGAGTCCGGCACCAGCACGGGCGGGACGGCCACCGGCGAATCTGCGTGACCGCCCTCCGCTGCGCTCCGGGCGCCGAAGGCCATTCCGATCTGTCCTGCTCCGACTGCGTCGTCGCATGACCACCCTCCGCTGCGCTCCGGGCGCCGAAGGCCATTCCGATCTGTCCTGCTCCGACTGCGTCGTCGCATGACCACCCTCCGCTGCGCTCCGGGCGCCGAAGGCCACGCCCCCTCGTCCTGCTCCGACTACGTCGTCGCATGACAGCGTCACGGGTTGACGCGCCGGCGGAGGAGTCGGACGCGGCGCTTGCGCGCTACCGCGTCGGGCTGCGCAAACAGCGGCTCGTGTACTTCTCCGTCGTCGGCGCGATCGTCGTTGCGCTTGTCGTGACGGTGTCCATCGCCTGGTCGCGAGGCGAGGCAGCCAACACCACGCTGCGCACCGTGACCGCACCGCCGGCCAACCTGGCTATCGCCTCGCCGGCCGCCGCTGCACAGGTCGCATGGCGCACCAGCGACAGCGCCGCGATCGGCAACCCGCGTTCCGGCGGCACGGTCGTGGTCTACAGCCGGCACACGGTCCGCGGGGTCGACGCCCGCACCGGCAAGCAGACCTGGTCATACACGCGCTCGAACCGAACGGTGTGCGCAGCTGCGCAGGCACAGGGCACAACGGTCGCGGTCTACGAGGTCGGCGGCAACTGCGACGAACTCACCGGGCTCGACTCCGGCACGGGGCGCCGGAGGTGGACCCGCACGCTCGACGAGGACGGCCGGCCGCTGAACGGCCACCCGCAGATCCAGGTCATGAACGACCTGGTCATGTTCACGACCGCCGGCGTCATCTACACGATCCAGACCGGCGGGACCCAGCCGTACGACAAGTGGGTCTACACCCGCTTCGGGTGCAGCATCCAGCGAGCTGTGCTGGGCAGCCTGAACGTCCTGATCAGCCAGACCTGCACCGACCCCGGCTGCGGCACGTTGAAGTTCTGTGGACGGGGACCGCAGCTGCTGCTGCGTAGCAACGACCCGGCCGACGACAAGAGCAAGAACCCCACCAACTACGACAAGATCATCTGGAATTTGATCGGCAACACCGACGTACCGGTCTCCGTCGACAACAGGGTGTCGGCGTTGAACACCACGACCAGCGAGCTCGACCTGTTCAGCTCGACCAGCGGCCAGCCGAACGGATCGACCACGTTGTCCCCCGCGCCGGCCGCGTCGGGCGCCATCACGGTGACCTCGGCGGGCGACGACCTGCTGGTGACGGTGCGCGGCGTGGCGGCCGCGCTGGGCGGCGATCCCAACCGGCCGACCTGGGCCCGCAGCGTGACCGCGCCGTTGACCGCCGTGCCCACTGCGGATTCGGCCGACCTCACCATCGACGACGCGCGCATCACCGTCCCGACGTCGACGGGCGCAGCCGTGCTCGACGGCGTCTCCGGACAGGTGGTCCACGCGGTCACCTTGACCCCGCTCCCCCCGGCCGGCTCGTCGATCTACCCACTCGGAGCGGGTGAGCTGGCAACCGGCCCGGCCGGCACCGTGGCGTACCGGTGAGCGACGCTTGCGGAGCGAACGATGTGATCATCGCGGCGCAGCCGCGTATCGGCGCGAGGCCGGGCCCGAGCGCAGCGAGTGGTCGGGGTGAGTGTCGGTGACGGAGCTGCTCGAGATCGACGGTGCGTCCCTGGTCGCGCTGACGGCCGGGCCGTCGGCTGCGCCGCCGGTGCTGCTCGTGCCCGGGTACACCGGCAGCAAGGAGGACTTCGCGCCGCTGCTGGGTCCGATCGGCGAGGCGGGGTTGCGCGCGGTGGCCATCGACCTGCCCGGGCAGTACGAGTCCCCCGGCCCCGACGACCCGGACGCCTACCGCCCCGACGCCCTGGCCAGAACCGTGGTGGCGGCCGCGCAGCTACTGGGTCCGGGCGTCCGTCTGCTCGGCCACTCGTTCGGTGGACTCGTTGCGCGGGCCGCGGTGATCGCCGCACCGTCCGCCTTCGCCTCGCTTGTGCTGCTGTCGTCCGGTCCGGCCGCGCTGGGTGGGGTGCGACGGAAGCGCATCGAGCAGCTCGAGCCACTCCTGGCCGCGTCCGGCCTCAACGGCGTCTATGCGGCGATGCAGGCGGCTGCCACCGCTGAGCCCGGATACGTCGAGCCGCCGGTCGAGCTCGCGGAGTTCCTGCGTCAGCGCTTCCTCGCCGGCTCACCGGCCATGCTGCAGGGTATGGGCGAGGCGTTGCGGCTCGAACCCGATCGCGTCGCGGAGCTCGCCGCGACCGGTGTGCCCGCCCTCGTCGTGCACGGCGAGCACGACGACGCGTGGGATCCGGCGACGCAGCAGGACATGGCCGAGCGGCTCGGCGCGCGGTACGCCGTGGTCTCGCACGCCGCGCACTCGGCGGCCGTCGAAAACCCCGTCGACCTCCTAACGGTGCTGCTCGACTTCTGGCGCTGACCGCTCAGTCAGCCACGTCGGGGTGGTCGCGCAGGATGCGCTCACGCAGCGGCTGGAACTGGAACCAGCCGGCGTGCTCGTTGCCGACCTGCCCACGGGTGATCGTCGCCTCCGCGTCGCCGATCTGGCGCGGCTGCGAACCCAGCCCGGCGGCGGCCGCATAGGCCATCAGCTGGCTCTGTGCGGTGCGTTCGAGGGTCAGGAACCACCAGGCCGCACTGTCGACCGTCTCGCCGACGGTGAGTATGCCGTGGTTGCGCAGGATGACGGCCTTGTGCGAACCGAGGGCCGCGCCGATGCGTCGGCCCTCCTCGGGGTCCAGGACCACGCCGGTGAAATCGTCGAACACGCCGAAGTCGTCGTAGAACGCGCAGGCGTCCTGGGTCAGCGGTTCGATGCCCATCTCGAGCGCGGAGAGCGTCTTGCCGTACGGGCCGTGCGCATGCGCCGCCGCGACGATGTCGGGTCGGGCCGCGTGCACCGCGCAATGGATGGCGACCGCGGCTTGGTTGACGGCCCGGTCGCCCTCGAGGACGTCGCCTTCAGCGTCGACCCGGACCAGGTCGGAGCTGCGCACCATCGCGAAGTGCAGCCCGAACGGGTTGACCCAGAAGGTGTGCGGGAACTCGGGATCGCGCACGGTGACGTGGCCGGCCACGCCCTCGTCCAGGCCGGCCTTGCTGAACATCCGGAACGCGACGGCGAGCGTGGTCTTGCGGTGTGCGCGCTCGGTTTCGATCGAGTCGAAGGTCGGCGGGCTGGGGACGTGCAGGGTACGAGCGGCTGTGGTCGTCACCACTGCAGTATGTCCCGTCCTAGCACAGATTCCCACGTTCGGTCCGTCAGCAGATCCTGCGCAAGCAGCAGGTCTGCGGTCAGGTCCCGGTCGGCTAGCGACGGGTTGATCCCGGCGCAGCGGGTCAGCCACCCGGCGAGCGGCGCCGGTTCCAGCTTGCGCATCCGCAGGCAGCGCACCGCGGCGATCAGTTCGCCGGCCAGCACGCTGCGGTAGACGCCAACCGCGTCAAGCGCCTGTCGCGCCCCCAGCGAGGCGAAACTGGCGTCCTCTTCCACGCCGTGCGAGAGCGTCACCGTCTGCAGGCTGGCCGGCGTCGCGAGCGCACGCAGGGACGACAGTGCCGAGGCGACGACGTACTCCACCGTCATCACCCCCGACGCCCCGGGACGACCGTCGCCGAGGAACGGCGGCAACCCGGTGATCGACGGGTCGCACAGCATCGACAGCCGGGCCAGCGACAGCTGCGCGGCCTGAGCCAGGGCCAGCCGCACCGCGTCGAGGGCCTGGGCCAGGTAGGCCACGTGGAAGCCGCCGTGGTGGGCGACCTCCTCGTGCGGCAGGAAGATCGGGTTCTCGCTCGGCGCGTTGGACAGCTTGCTCACCACTGCGTCGAGTGTGTTCAGGGTGTCGAGCAGCGGGCCGTGTACCTGGGGCAGCGCCCGCAGCGCGAACGGATCCTGGATGCGGGCTCCCCCGCTCTCGACGTCGACGAGCTCCCTCATCCGACGGCACACCTGCTGCGCGCCGGGAAACGGCGTGACCTCTTCGACCCCATGGCTGAAGGCCTCGGGGTTCCCGCGCACGCCCGTAAAGGTGGCGGCGGCGATGAGTAAGGACTCCTCGGCGAGGTGACGCAACGCGGTGCTGGCCAGCGCGGCGTCCGCGATCGTGGCTGCGTTGCTCGAGAGCAGGGGCAGCGCGTCGCCGATGCCGACCGGGATCGGGGCCGGCAGTGGACGCGCGACGGGTATCTCGCCCAGCAGGGTCAGGGCCACCGTCGCGAGGGCGGCCAGGTCGCCGGTGCCGACACCGCCCAGCTCACGCAGCGGCGGCAGGGCATCGATAGCGATCATCGTGGCCAGGCCGTCGATCACCACCGGGTCGACGCCGCTCCCCCCGGCGGCCAGCTGGTTGAGCCGGACCACCAACGTGGCCCGGACGCGCTCGGGTGAGCGCAGCGGCCCGAGCGACGAGGCGTGGCTGCGCAGCAGGGCCAAAGCGGGGTCGTCGCCGACCCCGGGCAGCACGTCATCGAGCGGGATCAGCCGGTTCCCGCCGACCCCGGTCGAGCGGCCGTAGACCGGGCGGCGCGCTGCCGCCTGATCGGCATATGCCTGCGCGGCTGTTGCCCGGGCGAGTGAGGTGACCCGGACCGTCTCGCCGCCGGCGGCCACGCGCGCGATGTCCGCAACCGCCAGCGAGGATCCGTCGAGCTCGAGCACTCCCGAGACGCTAGCGCATCGCGTTTAACCGGTTCAACAGCCGTCGCTGCCCGCGCTGGGCACGGTGTCGGCGGGCCGTCCCGTTGCCGCGCGCAAGTAGGTCATGTACGTGTCGCGTCCGAACGGTGACGAGAACGAGTTCCACTCGTAGCAACCGCCCTGGTTCAGGCCGCCGATCAGTCCCACGACGATGTTCGGCAGGCCGCGGTGCGTCAACAGGAACGGGCTGCCACTCGTCCCGCCGGGGTAGCCGTGACAGTTGAACGTGGGGTACCCCTGGGTCAGCACGATGGTGTTGACGCACTGGATCGGCTCGTCGTCGATGCCGTAGGGGTAGGCGACGCTGGTGACGGTCGTACCCGCCCGCGGTGCAACGCCGAGCAGCGAGCCGCCGGTGACGTCCTGCAGGCGCACCGTCCGACCGCCAACCGTCTGCGGCGCTACCTGCAGGAACGCGTAATCGGTCTTGGGGTCCTGCGTCGCCACCCACCGCGGTGACACCCAGGCCTTCTGCACCGTCCACACGCCGTACGGCGTTCGGCCGTTGACGTACCCGGGAGCGAAGAGCAGGCCGGCCCCACTGCCCGCGATGCAGTGCGCCGCGGTCAGCACCAGCCCGCCGCGCGGGGTGAGCACCACGCTGGCCGAGCAACTGTGCGGATTCGCCAGCCCGTCGTCGAACACCGCGCCGACGCTCGGCACGCCGCCGAAGTTCGTGGCGGTCGGCGTGCCGGGCGGGGCTCCGGGGTCGTCGGCGAACGCAGGGGCCGCAGCGACCCCGGCGATGCCGACGGCAGCGAGCAGGGCGACGGTCAGGACGAGGAGTCTGCGCAGCACCCCTGCACGCTATCCCCGCGGGGCGTAGATCAACTTCTTGTTGACGAACTCGTCGATGCCGAGCGTGCCGAGTTCCCGGCCCACGCCCGAACGCTTGGTGCCGCCGAACGGGAGATCGGCCATGCTGCCCTGCATGCTGTTGATCCACACCATGCCGGTGTCCAGGCGGTCGGCGACCTCCGCGGTCTGGTCGTCGTCGGCTCCGAACACGACGCCGCCGAGCCCGAAGGACGAGTCGTTGGCGAGCTTGACGGCCTCGTCGGCGTCGGCCACGCGGTAGACGACCGCGGCCGGACCGAACAGCTCCTCGCTGTACGCCCGCATCTCGGGGGTGACGTCGGTGAGGACCGTCGGCTGGACGTACGCACCCGGCCGGTCGACCCGGGTGCCGCCCGCCTTCACGGTGGCGCCCTTGGCGACCGCGTCGTCGATCTGCTCCATGAGGTTGGCCGCGGCCTGCTCGGAGGACAGCGGTCCGAACTGGGTGTCCGGCTCACTCGGGTCGCCAGCCGTCATGCCGCCCAACGCCGCGCTGAACTTCTCGACGAACTCGTCGTACACCGAGTCGACGACGATGAGCCGCTTGGCCGCATTGCAGGCCTGGCCGGTGTTCTGCATGCGGCCCATGACGGCGGCCTTCACCGTCTTGTCGAGGTTCTCGCCGTCAAGAACGATGAACGGGTCGGAGCCGCCTAGCTCGAGGATGACCTTCTTCAGGTTGCGCCCGGCGACCTCGGCCACGGCGGTGCCCGCCCGCTCGCTGCCGGTGACCGAAACGCCGGCGATGCGCGGGTCGGCGATCATGTCGGCGATCTGCTCGTTGCTGGCGAACACGTTGATATAGGCGTCGGCGGGCACGCCTGCGTCGTGCAGCAGTTGTTCGATGGCGAGCGCCGACTCGGGGCACTGCGGGGCGTGTTTGAGCACGATGGTGTTGCCGGCCAGCAGGTTGGGCGCGGCCAGTCTCGCCACCTGGTAGTAGGGGAAGTTCCACGGCATGATGCCGAGCAGGGCGCCGATCGGCTCCTTGCGCACCAGGGCCCGACCGCCCGCCCGCGGGCTCAAGGGGGTCTCGGTGAGCATGGCCGGACCCTCCTTGGCGTAGTAACCGAAGATGTCGATCACGATCGACAGCTCGCCCTTGGCCTCGACCGTGCGCTTGCCCATCTCGCGGGTGATGATCGCCGCCAGGTCGTCGCGGCGCTCGGTGAACAGCTCGCCGACCCGGGCCAGAATGCCGGCCCGCTCCTCGATGCTGGTGCGGCGCCATGCGTGGAACCCCGCGTCGGCACGGGCCAGGACGTCCTGGATCTCGGCGTCGGTGGTGGTGGGGTACTCGGCCTCGGTCTCGTTGGTGGCCGGGTTGATCACTTTGTACGTTGTCTCGGTCATGGCTTCACTCAAGCACTACAACCCAAACGGCTGCTAGGTGTACGCCGTGAAACCCAGGTACCCGGCCAGCCCGAGCCCCGCGACCGCGATGACGCGCCGCAACAATCGCGCCGGGGTGCGCCGCACGACGATCGGCCCGGTGTGGCCGCCGATGAACAAGCCCACCGCCAGCGGGATCGCAGCCAGCCAGTCGACCGAACCGTAGACGGCGAAGATCGCCGCGGCGACCGCGTTGGCCCCGCCGAGCACCACGTTCTTGACCGCGTTGCTGTGCGCAAGCGATTCCGACGTGGCGACCAGCAGCAGCGCGAGCAGGAGCACCCCGGCCGCGGCACCGAAGTAGCCGCCGTAGATACCGATGACGAAGGTGCCCGCGATGACGGCCCGGGACTCCCGCCGGGGCGGGGCGTCGGGGTCAACCGGCGGCCGCGGGTTGATCAGGATCGTCAGTGACCCGACGGCGATGAGCCAGGGCACGATGCGCTCGAAGGCCCCGGCCGGCCCGACCAGCAGCAGCGCGCCGCCGACGATGCCGCCGGCGACCCCGGCCGGGGCAAGGCGGCGCACCCGTCCCCATTGGCTGGCAAGTTCAGGGCGCGAGCCGGACACCGACCCGACGCTGTTGAACACCAGCGCAACGGTGTTCGTGACGTTCGCCGTCACCGGTGCGAGACCGACCGCGAGCAGCGCCGGATAGCTGAACAGCGACGCGAGGCCGGCGATGCTGCCCGACAGCCCAGCCGCGGTGCCGGCGACCAGCAGCAGCAAGACGGACCAGAAGCTCATCTGGTCGTGGTGGCGAGCCCCGCCCACGGTTCGAAGGGCTCCGAGGCGGCGCGGCCCTCGGGGCACACACCGCGGAAGTCGCACCACGAGCAGGACGCGGACGCGGCGGCCGGGAACACGGCGTCTGCGTCCGCGCCGGCCGTCAGCTGATCCGTGGCTGCGACGATCTGCTGGGCAGTGTGCTCTGCCCCGTCGAGGTGGGCGCGTAGCGACTCGTCGGTGTGCTCGAAGGCGGCAACCGTGCCAGTGGGCAGGTGGTGCAGCTCGACGCGGCGGCAGGCCCGGCGCAGCGTGCGACGGGCCCCGAGGACGTAGAGCGCAAGCGCTTGCGAGTCGCGCGCATCGTCGGTGTCGAGCGGGTTGCGCCCGGTCTTGTAGTCGACGATGACCAGCTCGTCGCCGCGCTCGTCGATCCGGTCGACGCGCCCCGAGACGGCCAGCTGCTCGGTGCGTACGGCGACCATCCGCTCCACGCCGATGGGGTCGACGGCGGGGTCGACCCGGCTCGTGACTCGGTCGGTGAGGTAGTCGCGAACGTGCTCGGCGGTGGCCACGCAGGCCTGATTGGCCTGCAGGTCGTCGCGGAAGCCGTACGGCTGCCAGTTGCGCTCGACCAGCGAGGCGCCCTCGTCGGGCGTGCGGTGGGCCCGCGGCAGCGACCACCACTGCGCCAGCGCGAGGTGGGCGACGGCACCAACGGTAGTGCGCGCCCAGGGCGCGCCGCGGGGCGGCGTCGGGCGGTCGAGGTAGGTGAACCGATACCGGCGTGGGCAGCTGAAGGTGGCCAGCCGCGACGGCGTGCACGAGAACAGCCGCGCCGGCATGTCGTCGAACGTCAGCTGCTCGGCGGCGCCGCTCACGGGCCGACGGGTGTACGAGCGGTGGGCAGGGCGACGAGCTGCTCGTAGACGTCCGGATCGGTGAGGCAGACACCGATCGGGGTGGGCTTGTTGGTGCCGTGGTAGTCCGACGAACCTGTTCCCAGCAGCCCAAGATCGCGCGTCAGTTCGGCCGCGTGAGCGCGGTCGGCGTCGTCGTGGTCGGGGTGCTGCACCTCGAGCCCGACCAGGCCGGCAGCGGCCATGGCTGCGATCGTCTCGTCGCTGACGACGGGGCCGCGGCGGCGGGCGAGCGGGTGGGCGAAGACGGGCAGCCCACCCGCCCCGCGCACCAGGGCGATGGCCTCGAAGACATCGGTGTCGGGCTTGCGGACGTAGTAGGGCCGACGCGAGGACAGCAGGTCGCCGAAGGCGGCGGACACGTCGGGCACGACGCCGCTGTCGACGAGTGCGCGACCGATGTGCGGGCGGCCGACCGAGCCGTCGGCAGCGAGTGCGCTGACCTGCTCCCAGCTGATCGGGTACCCGTCGGCGACCAGGTTTTCGACCATGAGCTTGCCGCGGGTGACTCGCCCGGCGCGCAGCCGCGTCCACTCGGCCTGCAGTGCCTCGTTGTCGGGATCGGCCAGGTAGGCCAGCAGGTGCAGGCTGACCCGCCGCCCGTCGGCGTCGTGGTGCACGCACGAGAACTCGACGCCGGGCACGACCGTCAACCCGTCCGGACGTGCCGCGAGTGCCTCGTCCCAGCCACCGGTGGTGTCGTGGTCGGTGATCGCCACGACGTCGAGCCCGGCGGCGGCCGCGGCACGAATCAGCTCGGCCGGGGAGTCCGTCCCGTCCGAGGCGGTGCTATGGGTGTGCAGGTCGATACGCATGCTGCGAGCGACTTTACGGGCGGGCGCGCTCAGCGATCGCGGCGGTGACGACCGGCGTCGGCGTCGAGGGCGGGCAGCGGTTCGGTGATGTAGTGGGACGGCACGTACGAATCCTCGTCGGGGTCCGGCGCCCACGTCTCGCCGAAGACCGTGTCGCGCATGGCGAGGTAGAACGGGCTGGCCCGCCCGACCTTGTACAGGTGCCGGACCCCCGGATGATCACCGGGTGCCTCGAGCTTGATGGTGGCGTAGTTCAACTGGCCGCCCAGCCACTTCTCCTCGAACTGAGCCCCGGAGATGCGGTCGACGCGCAACCACGCCTCGTGCCTACTGATTGCGGGGATGCCGTCCATCCGCACGATGCGTTTGCCGGTCAGGTAGATGCGCTCGTTGCGCCACAGCAGGTAGCGCCACAGGGCCACCGTGCCCACCGCAAGGATCAGCAGGATGAGCCATGGGTAGGGCCACACGAGCGAAAGCAACAGCAGGACGACGAAGGCGGCGAACGTCCAGCGGTGCACCCGGCGGAACAGCACGATCCAGTGCTGCCGCGTCGTCGCCCGGATCGGCAGTTCGGACGGCAGGAACGCAGGCATCGCAGGTCAGCTGCGAAGCTTGTTCACGAAGTCCCCGAGCCCGTGCGCGATGCCCTTGGTGTGACCCCACCCGGAGTGCACCATGTCGGCCGACTGGCCGGGATAGGCCACGACGTAGGCGACGATCAGGATGACGACGACCGCGATGATTACCTTCTGCACGGCACTCGCCTCCCCTCGCTCCGGCGCGCACCGTCGGCGTACCTCGACCGTTCGTACCGCACCTTCGCTTGCACACCGGGATGCCGCGCCGTGACCTCGTTGCGGCGACTGTGACGGGTGCCCGCCAACCCTGCGCCGGTGGCATCGTGCACGACGCCGCCGGGCGGCTGCTGCTGATCGAGCGGGGCCGGCCGCCATCCCTGGGCTCATGGTCGGTGCCGGGTGGCCGCTGCGAGCCCGACGAGACCCCCGAGCAGGCGTGTGCGCGTGAGGTCGCGGAGGAGACCGGTCTGATCGTCACCGTCGGCCGGCCGGCCGGGCGGGTCGAACGCGACGCGCCCGACGGCGGCATCTACGTCATCGACGACTTCGTCTGCGAACTCATCGGCGGCACGCTGCGGGCCGGCGACGACGCCGCCGACGCCCGCTGGTTCGATCGCGCCGAGCTGATGCGGTTGCCGCTGTCGCAGGGCCTGCTCGACTGCCTGCAGGAGTGGGACCTGCTACCGCGCTGCTGACCTACTTCGTGTCGCGCGGGATGGGTTCGGGGCGGCCGGGCTGCTCGCCGCCCCGGGCGTCGATGTACTCGCGGGTCGGCACCATCACCTTGCGCCGGAAGATGCAGACGATGGTGCCGTCCTGGTTGTAGCCGATCGTCTCGACGTACACGACGCCCCGGTCGGTCTTGGACTTCGACGGCGTCTTGTCGAGCACTGTCGTCTCGCCGTAGATGGTGTCGCCGTGGAAGGTCGGGGCGACGTGCCGCAGCGACTCGACCTCGAGGTTGGCGATCGCCTTGCCGCTGACGTCGGCGACGGACATGCCGAGCAGCAGCGAGTAGATGTAGTTGCCGACCACGACGTTCTTGCCGAAGTCGGTGGTGTTCTCGGCGTAGTTGATGTCCAGGTGCAGCGGGTGGTGGTTCATGGTGAGCAGGCAGAACAGGTGGTCGTCGTACTCGGTGACCGTCTTCCCTGGCCAGTGCTTGTAGAGCGCCCCGACCTCGAACTCCTCGTAGTACCGACCGAACTGCACGATGCGCTCCCTCTGCCTGCGAACGTCTCCGATGGGCACCGCAGTCTTTCAGTCCAACGCGACGGAGCGCCGACCGAGGTCGAGCAGGTCGGTGCCGATGTCGCGCCACCGTTCGAGCAGCGCTGCGCCACCGCGCACCCGGCACCAACCCAGTTCGTTGCCGGTGGCGGGCACGGCCTGCAGCACCGGGATCGTGCCGAGCGCGGTGTCGATGTCGGGGAGCACGGATGCCGTGATCACCGCGCCCACGCACGCCGAGCCCGGCACGAGCGGCTCGCCGAGGTCGACGCTCATCCCCTCGACGTAGACGACTCCTTCGACGGCCGGTGCAGCGGCCAGCAGGGCCAGGCGCCGCCAGACGTCGACGTGCTCGTCCACCGGGTCGTGGATGTGCAGCATCAGCTCGGCGCGTGGGCCGCTGGTGTCCAAGATCGACGCCGAGGCGCCGGTCATCGGGTGGCGCGACATCCCGAGCGTGACGAACGCCCGCTCGCCGGGGATCGGTTCGAAGCGCAGCACCTCGATCGGGTCGACACCGACGAAGGACACCGACGCCCGAGTCGGCTGATGCCCGAAGTGCTCGACGACGGCGGCCTCGACCACCGGCAGTACCTCGTCCACCCCGGCGACGGTAGTCGGCTACCGGAAGGACGCGGCGATGGCCGTCTCGACCTGGGCGTAGGACGCACCCGCGTGCAGCAGCAGCGTGCCGATGCCGTCGAGCGCGTCCGACAGCCCGCGAGCGTGTCGGTCGAAGTCGGCGTACAGGGCGGTGAATTGGCCGGCGGCGGCGCCCGACCAGTCCGCGCCGAACAGCGGCGACAGCTGCGTGCGCAACTGCTGATGCTCGCCGCGCACCTCGGCCGACGCGCGCTGGGTGTTGTGGCCAAGAGACTCGAGCTGGGCGGGGGTGACCTTCAGACTGGACATGGCTCTCCTTCGTGGACGGGCTGACGAGCGGCGACGTTAGGCCCGGCCGGCGACAGCCTCGGGCCGTTGCGGCCCGCACTGTGGACAAGTTGCCGGAACGACGATGTTGTCCACAACCACGCCTGCGATGGGCGGCTGCTGTCGGGGGTCGGTTCCACACTCGCCCGGTGCTCATCGACCTCACCGTGCGGACCTCGCACGGCGACTGCGACGTCCGCCTCGACGCACCCGTCGACGCGCCGTTCGGCGCCGCCCGCGCCGAGCTCGCCCGCGCCGCCGGCGTGCCTGAGGACACCACGTTCTATCTCGACGACATAGCCCTCGCCGACGACACACCCGTCAGCGAAACGGGCCTGCGCACCGGGTCGATCGTGGGCGTCTCTCCCACGACGGCGTTCCGCGCGACCCACCCGTACTCGCTGCGGGTCACTGCCGGCCCGGCGGCCGGCCGGGTGCACCCGCTGCACCGCGGCGCGATGGTGATCGGTCGTGACGCGGGCTGCGACATCACCCTGGACGACGAGCGGATCTCCCGCCGGCATGCGACGCTCGAGGTCACCGCTGGCCGCGTCACTGTGCTCGATCACGACTCGACGAACGGCAGCACCGTCGACGGCCGGCCGATACCGCCCACCGGGACCGCGCTGGATCCGGGCGCCGTGCTGCAGCTCGGCGACTCGCTGCTGTCGGTGGCAGCGCCGTCGGTCCGTGCGGCCGATGTCTCGGCGGGCGACGGTGTACTGATGGTCAATCGAGCGCCGCGGTTGCTGCGGCCCGGGGTCGTCGAAGTGATCGCGTGGCCGGCGGAGCCCGCGCGGGATCGTCCGCACCCGGTGCAGTGGATCGCGGCCATGGTGCCAGCACTGGCCGCGGCCGGTCTCGCGTGGTTCACCGGCTCGACGCTGTTCCTGCTCTTCGGTCTGCTGTCACCGGCGTTGCTGCTGAGCACCGCGCTCGGCGATCGCTGGCACGGTCGGCGCCTGCGCCGCCGGACCGGCGCGGAGCACCGAGCTGCCTCGCACGTGGCCGCGCAGGCGTTGCGCGACGCGCTGGCAGCCGAGACCGAGCAGCGCCGTGTCGAGTTTCCCGACCCGGCGGTGCTCGCGCTCATGGCCGACACCCCTGGCGTCGACATCTGGGCCCGCCGCCCTGCCGATCCTGACTGGCTCGCCGTGCGGGTGGGCTGCGGCAGCACTGCGGCCCGCACGCTGGTTCGCGACGACGGCCGCGATCGACCGGGTGGCACGGTGCACGCCGTACCGGTGGTGGCCGACCTACGTACCCGACCGATGGGGCTCGCCGGCCCTGCCGAGGTGCGCGCGGCGATGGCCCGGTGGTGGGTCGCCCAGCTCGCGGTGCACCACGCGCCCGACGACCTCGCACTCGTCGTGCTCGCCCGCGACGACTCCTGGGCCTGGGCTCGCTGGCTGCCGCACGCCCGCATCGTCGACACCGCCGGCGAGCGGGCGCAGGTGATCGAGCAGCTGGGCGCCGACGTCGCCCACCGCGAACGACGTGCGCACGCAGGTGACGCACCGTCCGGCTCGACGGTCGTGCTCGTCGTCGACGGCGTGGCGGAGCCGGCGCTCAGCGAGCTTGTCGTTCGCGGCGCGGCCGTCGGTGTCACGGCGGTGTGGCTGCGCACCGAACCCGGGCTTCTGCCGGACGGGTGCACGACGGTGGTGGCCGACGCCGACGGACGCGCCCGGCTCGTCGACGGCGCTCTTCAGGAGCATGACCTGGTCGCCGACACCGTGACCGTCGAGTGGGCCGAGCGGGCGGCGCGTGCTCTGGCCCCGCTCGTCGACGTCCAGGCTCGACGCGCCGGCCGGCTGCCGCAACACTGCACGCTGACCGGCCTGCTCGGGTTCGCCGCCGCAGACGCAGCCGAGATCGCGCAGACCTGGGCAGCAAGCAACGGTCGCGCCGACACCGTTCTCGGCCGCACCCCCGACGGCGCGCTCGACGTCGACCTCGAGGCCGACGGGCCGCACGCCCTCGTCGCGGGCACGACCGGATCGGGCAAGTCGGAGCTGCTGCGCACGTTCGTGGCCGGTCTGTGCCTGCGCCACCCTCCCGACGAGGTGAGCGTGCTGCTGATCGACTACAAGGGCGGCGCGGCCTTCGCCGAGTGCGCCGAGCTGCCGCACTGCGCAGGGCTCGTCACGGACCTCGACCCGCACCTGACGGCCCGGGCACTGCGCTCGCTCGACGCGGAGATCCGTCGGCGTGAGGTGTTGCTGCGTGACGCCGGCGTGGTCGACCTGCCGGCCTATCGGGCCGCGGGTTCCGTGCCCCCGCTCGCCCGCCTCGTCATCGTGGTCGACGAATTCGCCACCCTTGCCGACGAGCTACCCGACTTCGTGCCAGGCCTGATCGGCGTCGCGCAGCGCGGGCGTTCGCTCGGCGTGCACCTGGTGCTGGCCACACAGCGTCCAGGCTCGGTGGTGTCGCCCGAGATCCGCGCCAACACCAGCCTGCGCATCGCGTTGCGGGTCACCGGAGCCGGCGAGTCCGTCGATGTCGTCGGCACCGATGACGCGGCCGCGATAGCCCCGTCCACACCGGGACGCGCGGTGATGCGCGACGGGTCGGGTCTGCGGGTGTTCCAAACCGCCCGGCCGGCCATTACCGCGCCCGCGACGTCCCGTCCGCGCGTCACCCGGCTTACCGCCGGCGAACCCAGGAACGTCGAGCTCGACCGCGCGCTGGGCGGTCTCGACACGATCGTGTCCGCCGTCGCGACCGCAGCGCGTGACACCGGACGCGCGGCCGCGTCGAGCCCGTGGCTGGCACCGCTGCCCGGCCTGGTGTCGGCGCGGACGCTGCCTGCCGCCGCGTTCGCTCTCGCCGACGTGCCGGACCAGCAACGTCAACCGAGCATGGAGGTAGTCCTCGACCCGGTCACGTCGATGTTGCTGCTCGGCACCACGCGATCGGGACGCAGCACCGCGCTGGCTGCAATCGCCCTCGCTGCCGCGCGCACGCACGACGTCGCCGAGGTCGAGCTGCACGTTGTCGACGCTCGCGGCGACCTGCTCGCCCTGCTCCACGGTCTGCCGCACCTCTCGACTGCGCTGGGCCCGGACGAACTCGAGCTCGTGGACACTTTGCTCGAACGGCTTGCCGGGGTCGCGTCGACGCGCAGGCGGCTGCTGCTCGTCGACGGATGGGACGTCGTGACCTCGGTGCTCGATGACGACGCCGCGGTCGGCACCGAGCAGCGGCTTGCGGCCCTGCTCCGCACGTCGGGTCCGGTGAGCATCGTGGTCACTGGTGACCGCTCGCTGCTCGCCCCGAGATTCAGCGGCGCGTTCGACCGCCGCCTCGCGCTGCGGCTGGGCGATCGCACCGACTACGGCGCGCTGGGGATCTCCGCGCGTGACCTCCCCGTCGCGTTCCCACCCGGCCGCGGAGTACGCGCTGACGACGGGGTGGAGTTCCAGGTCGCGGTTCCCTGTCCGGCGGACGGGCACGTGGGTGTCCCGGCGGCCCTTCGCGCCGCGGTCGACGAGCTGTCCGCCCGCGCAGCAGTTCGGCCGCTGGTCGACCGGCTGCGGGTGCGCGCGTTACCGGCCTCCGTCACCATCGACGAGCTAGGCCCGCCCGCCGAGCGGCTGCGGATCGGGCTGGGCGGTGACGACGCCTCGCCCGTCACGCTCGATCCCTACGCCGGGTCGCGACGGTGGCTGGTGTGCGGACCGCCGCGGTCCGGACGCTCCGGCGTGCTGTCCGTCGCGCTGACCGAGGCGGTGCGGACGGCCTGCCCGGTGCTCGTGGCCGCGCCGCCCCGCTCCCCCGTCGCGGAGCTGGCGAAGCGGCTGGGCGTCGGCCTGCTCGATCCAGCTGATCGTGCCTGGAACATCCCGTCGGCTGACTGCTCCACCCTGCTGCTGGTCGACGACACCGACGCCTTCCTCGACACCGAGGTCGGGGACGCGTTGCTCGCGTGGGTCCGCGACACCCGGGCACGACTCGCTGTGCTCGCCACCGGTCGCCCTGACGACCTGGCGCTGGCCTACCGCGGGCTCGCGGCCGAGGTGCGGCGCAGCCGCAGCGGCATCGCGTTGCGCCCGGGCCCGATCGACGGCGAGCTGTTCGGCGTGCGCCTGCCCCGCGCCCGCGGCAGCGACCCGCCCGGGAGCGGCAGGTTGATCGGCGACCCGGCGTGGGCCGTCGGAGGTGCCCCGGTCGGAGACCCGATCCGGATCCAGGTGGCAGCAGGTCTCAGTCCATATGGGGGTAGCGGTGATCCGTATCCGACACGAACGTCTCCTTGATCGCGCGCGGCGACACCCAGCGCGTCAGGTTCCAGATCGAGCCCGCCTTGTCGTTCGTGCCCGACGCGCGGCCACCGCCGAAGGGCTGCTGGCCCACGACCGCGCCCGTCGGCTTGTCATTGACGTAGAAGTTGCCGGCCGCGAAACGCAACGTCTGCTGCGCCTCGAGCACAGCCGCGCGGTCACGGCCGAACACGGCGCCGGTGAGCGCGTACGGCGACGCCGACTCCAGCTGCGTCAGCGTCTGCGTCCACTGCGCGTCGTCGTAGACATGTACCGCCAGGATGGGGCCGAAGTACTCGTCGCGGAACATGTCCGTGCTCGGGTCGCTGCTCTCGACGACGGTGGGCCGGATGAAGTAACCGACCGAGTCGTCGGCCTTGCCGCCGGCCAGGACGGTCGCCGACGGCTCGGCGCGCAGCCGGTCGAGCGCACCGCTGAGCCGGTCGAACGCGCGTCGGTCGATGACCGCCCCGCCGAAGTTCGAGAGGTCGGCGACGTCGCCGTAGGTCAGCGACTCGGTGACGGCCACCAGTTCGTCGCGCACGCCCGCCTGCCACAGCGAACGCGGTACGTACGCACGGGAGGCGGCCGAGCACTTCTGGCCCTGGTATTCGAACGCGCCGCGCACCAGGCCGGTGACCAGGGCGGTCGGGTCGGCGCTGGGGTGCGCCACCACGAAGTCCTTGCCGCCGGTCTCCCCGACCAGGCGCGGGTAGGTGGCGTACGAGCCGATGCGGGTGCCGACCTCGCGCCACAGGTGCTGGAAGGTTGCGGTCGACCCGGTGAAGTGCACGCCGGCCAGCGCGGGGTGCGGCAAGGCGGCCGCGCTGACCGCCGCGCCGTTGCCGGTGACCATGTTGAGCACTCCGGCCGGCAGGCCCGCAGCCTCGAAGAGCCGCATGGTGTGGTGCGCCGCCAGCTGTTGTGTCGGCGAGGGCTTCCAGACGACCACGTTGCCCATGAGCGCCGGCGCCGAGGGCAGGTTGCCGGCGATCGCGGTGAAGTTGAAGGGGGTGATGGCCAGCACGAAGCCCTCGAGCGGCCGGTAGTCGAGCCGGTTCCACGTCAGCGGCGAGCTCACCGGCTGCTGCTCCAGGAGCTGCCGGGCGAAATGCACGTTGTAGCGCAGGAAGTCCGCGAGCTCGCACGCTGCGTCGATCTCGGCCTGCCGGGCGCTCTTGGACTGGCCCAGCATCGTGGCCGCGTTCAGCCGGTCTCTCCAGGTGGTCGAGAGCAGGTCGGCGGCGCGCAGAAAGACCGCGGCCCGCTCGTCGAAGGGCATGGCCCGCCAGGCGGCAGCCGCCTGCAGGGCGGCACCGATCGCTGCCTCGACGTCGGCCGGGGTGGCGTCGGCAGTGTCGCCGAGCACCAGCTCATGGCGATGCGGGGCCACCACCGGGATCCGTTCGCCACCGGCCATCCGCTCGACGCCGCCGACAGTCATGGTCAGCTCGGCCCGCTCACCGGACAGCTCGGCGAGCGCCGCCTGCAGGCTCGCGCGCTCGGCGCTGCCGGGGGCGTAGGCGCGCTGCGCCTCGTTGTGCGGGGGCGGCGGTGCGGTGATCGCGTCCATGACCCGATGGTGCCAGAGGTCAGAGCGAGCCCTACCGGAGTGCGACCAGCAGGTCCGCGATCTCCTGGTTGGCGTACCACGACAGCTCGTGGCCCTCCGCGTCGTCGACGAGCTCCTGTGCTCCGCCGTCACCGAGGTCTGCGGCGATGACCGCGGCCGCCGCTTCGGCCACGGTGCGCTCGGCGGCGGCGTCGTCGACATGGGCGGAGGCGACCGACGACATCGGCACCTCATCGGCGAGCTCGACCACTCCGCGATCGCGGTCGTCACGAATCGTGACGGCCCGGTCCGCGACGTCGACGGCCAGCACCACGCGCCGGCGAGGCGTTGTGGGATCGGCGTCGATCAGGCGCAGCGACGCGCGAGCGGCCTCGGTCAGCGCGGCGTACTCGAGCGCCTCGGCATCGTCGTCGAGATACCACTCGCGCAGCCCGGGCGTGACCGCGAAACCGGTCAGCGGCACTGGTCCGACAGCCCCGTGTTCGAGCAGCCGGGCGAGTACGCCGGTGGTGGCCGGCAGGTAGACCCTCATGACGTTCGCTCCGGTGGTGGGACGCCGCGTTCACGGCCGGTGGGATCCAGCGGGCTGCGTTGCGCCTGACCGCCGGCAACGCCGACCAGCTCGGCCAGCGACTCCTCGATCAGCTCGGCGAGCAAACCGGCGTCGGGCACGGCGTCGCGGTCGGCGTTGATGCCGTAGTAGACCCCACCGTCGTAGGAGCTCAGTGCGATGGAGAACACCTGCCCGGGGTTCAGCGGCACGATCGGGAACATCTCGGTCATTCGGGCGCCGGCGGCGTACAGCGGCCACTGCGGTCCCGGGACGTTCGTGATCACCAGGCTGAACATGCGCCGGGTGAGCCCGACCGCTGCGCGGGCGCCGAGCGCGTGCAGCGTCGGCGGCGCGAACCCGCTCAGGGAGGCGAGCGTATCGGCGCCGACGGCCCGCCCGGAGTTGCGGTGCGTGGCCATCGCGTAACGCACCTGGGCCAGTCGCAGCACCGGATCGGGCTCGCCCACCGGCAGGTCGACGAGCAGCGGCCGCACGCCGCCTGGGCGGGTCGAGGTGTGCGGCACGGCCCCGTCTTCCACGGCGCGCCCGTCGGTGACGCCCATCGGCACGAGCACGCGCACCGACGTGGCGGCTCGCAACGGCGCCTCTCGCGAGAGCAGCCACCCGCGCAGCGCGCCGGCCACGACCGTCAGCATCGCGTCGTTCAGCGTGCCGCCGAAGCTGTCGCGTACCAGCCGGTAGTCCGGCAGCATCGTTCGGGCGACCGCCAGCCGGCGTTGCTCACTCAGCTCCGCACTCAACGGCGACGGGGTGGGTGAGCGCAGCAGCGCCGACCCCAGCGAGAGGAACCCGCCGGCCATCGACGTCACCCGCGACACCGTCGACCCGAGGTCACGAGCCGCCGCGCGGGCCGTGTCGGCCAGCGCGATGGGCCGGCGCGCGAGTTCGACCGCGGCTTCGCGGACGAGCTCCGCCGCGCCCGGCTGCGGACCTGGCATCCAGAGGGCCTCTACCGTGCGGCGGGGCGCCGGCGCGGCGTCGAGGATGACCTGGGCGATGTCGATGCCGTCGGGCTCGCCAATCATCGCCTCGTGCGTCTTCGTCACGATGGCCACCCGGCCGCCGGCCAGGCCCTCGACGAGGTACATCTCCCAGAGCGGCCGCGATCGGTCGAGACGCCGCGACTGGATGCGGGCACAGAACTCCAGCAGCTGCGCGTCGGTGCCCGGCCGGGGCAACGCCGAGCGCCGGACGTGATACGTGATGTCGAAGTTCGGATCGTCGACCCACAACGGGTTGGCGAGATGCGCGGGCACCTCGACGACCTTCTGCCGGTACCGCGGCGCCAGCGAGATGCGTTCCTCGAGCAATCGCACCAGCCGGTCGTAGTCGAAGCCGGCGGGTGGTTCGGCGAACACCGCCAGCTCACCGACGTGCTGCGGGGCGGTGCGGGTCTCGCGATGCAGGCACGCGACGTCGGCCGGGGCCATACGCTCGGTCATCGCGCTCCCTGGTCTGACCTGTCGGACTGCTGGCCTGCGTCGACCGTGTCGGTTGACGGTTCGGCGGCCATTCTCACAGATGCGCTCGACGGGCCCGACGCGATCGCCGCCCGGACGCGGGCACGGTGGCACCGCTGACCGCGCCGGCGAGCTCGCGCAGCGCCAGCCGCAACGAACTGGACGGGGTCGATTCGCTGAGCAACCGCCCGGCCGCCACCGCCGCATCGACCGCCCGATGATCAGCCGGCAGCAGCGCGGCCGGTGTGCGGCCCGCGAAGCGCTCGAGCGCACCCCGCAGCTCGCCGGCCGCGTCACCGGGCACGACACCTGGACGCACCCGGTTGAGCACGACCCACACCGGCGCGGCGACCTCCGCGTCCCGCAGCTCGCCGAGCCCGCGCACCAGTCGCTGCATGCCGATCGGGTCGGCCGATCCGACGACCACGATCAGGTCGGCGTCGTCGAGGACGGCCAGCGTCGCGCCGTTGCGCCGCGGCGCCAGCGTGTCGAACGACAGCTCCTCGTCCGTCTCCAGGCAGAAGCCGCAGTCGACCACGGTGAAGTCGGCGAGCGCCCGGGCCGCGGCGAGCGCGGACGTCACCGCCGCCGGGCGCAGTTCGGTCCACCGCGACGCCAGCGGGATGCCGGTGAGCACGCGCAGCTGCGGACCCAGCTGCCAACACAACGCGGCCAGCGACGCGGCGTCGATGCGCTGCGCGGACGCGAGCCGCGACGCGGCAGCAATCCCGGGCGACTCGTCGAGCAGGCCCAGCACGGCCGCGACCGTGCCCCCGTAGACATCGGCATCCACCAGCAGGCTCGCCGGCCCGAGTCGCGCGATCTCGTCGGCGAGGTTGACGGCGACCGTGGTGCGGCCCGGCGCGCCGGTGGGACCCCACACGGCCACAACCGAACCACGCCGGGCCAGTTCGTCCGGAGCCACCGGAGCGCCCTCGCCGGGCGGGATGGCCATCGACGTCGACGGGTCGGCGTAGGTGCGCAGCGGACGCGAGCCGCCCTGCGGGTCGGCCGGGGCGGACACAGCCCGGACGGCCTCACCGAGGACGGACGCCACCACCTGGGCGTCCGCATCGTCTGGCAGCACGTGCTCGATGCCCATGGCACGCAGCCGCTGCTCGGCGGCGTCGTCGCCGCGCGGCACAACGCCGATAGGTACGACGGCCGCTGCGTGCAGGCGATCGACGACGTCGGCGTCGAGGCGGCGTAGCGATGCCGCGACGAGCGCAGCGCGGCCCTGCCCGGATGCGGCGACGGCGAGCAGGTCGACGACATCGACACAGCGGCGGACGATCTCGACGGAGGCGCTGCGTTCGAGTGCGCTGACGAGGCGTTCCTCCCACGCGGCGCCGTCCGCGACCGAGAGGACGGGCAGCTTCATCGTGCGGGGCTCGCGCAGGCGGCCAGGTCGCTCGGCAGCTGACCTGCCGCCGGTGCCGGCGCCGCGCTCGCGGAGTCGTCGGCCGGCACTGCACCGACGAGCACACCGGCCCGGATCTGCGCGCCGTCGATGGCCAGCGCGGCGATCACCCGGTCGGCCTGGTCGGGCTCGACGGCGATGACGACGTCCTGCCCGTCGGAGGTGCTGCTCAGTGAGCCGTTGCCCTTGCGCGCGCTCTGCACGGTGACATCGGGGAGCAGCACGACGCTGGCGCAGGTGGCGGAGGACACCCACACCTTGATGCGCTGCCCGGTACGCAGGTCGGGCGCGGCGCCGGCGGCGAACGGCACGGTGACCGTCGTGCCCCCGCGAACGGAGGCGACCGCTGCCGACGGGACGAGCTCACCCGAGCTCACCGCACGGTCGAGCTTGCGGCCCACCGCGTCGCCGACCTTTGCCAGGTAGACGCCCTTGCCGTCGTCGGGCAGCTGGACGTCGACGGTGGTGAGATCGGCGGAACGCAGCACGGTGCCGGCCGCGAGATCGTGCCGGGCGGCGACCATCGCGTGCGTATTGCTCGCGCGCGAGACGACGGTGGCCCCGATGAGCACGGCCGCGATGACAAGCACCACCCCGAGCACGAGCCGGAGGTCCAGCCAGCGCGGCGTCGCGATGCGACGCGGCTCGGGAGACGGTGCGGCCACCCCGCGATCTTGCCGGACATGTCAGGCGGCGGCCAATCGCGCGGACCCGTCCTGTGGACAGCGTCTCGGGCTGCGCACCACCTGCAACACTGATCGCGCACAGCAGTCAAGGCTGGCACAGCAGTGTCGCGTCGACCGGAGGACGAAGCGCCGTCATGGCTGAACCGCGATTCCTGACCCTCACCGACGTCGCCGAGGTCCTGAACATCTCCCAATCGCAGGTGTACGCGCTCGTGCGCAACAACGAACTGGCCGCGATCAAGATCGGTGGCCGGGGACAGTGGCGGGTCGAACGTGACCGGCTCGAGGACTACATCAACCGGATGTACCAGCAGACGAGTGACTTCATCGCTGAGCACCCCTTCGTGGAGGCGACCGGCGTGGACGCGAGCGGCGGTCCGAACGCGGACGAGAGCTGAGCAGCACCGACGTCAGACCCCGCGGCGCACCACCGCGACGGCGCTGAGCGGTACGGCCTCGACCTCGCGCACCTCGTGGCGACGGCGCGCCTCGCCCGGCGCGTGCATGGCCACCTCGACGAAGTCGGCCCCGATCCGGTCCAGGGTGGCATCCAGCACCGTGCCGTCGACCAGATGCACGCGGGTCGCTGATCGATCGCGGGCAATGCCGCGCAACACGTGCCGAAGCCCCAGCCGGGACTCGACGACACTCATCGAATCGGGCACCGCGGAGTAACGCGCGAGCCCACGCACCCGCAGCACACGTGCGAGAACCACGACCGCTTCGCGTCCGTCCTGCTCGTCAACGAGCAACCAGTCCGGCCCGACCCTGCTGACCGCCCCCGCCAGCGTGAGGCCGCCCAGGACGTGCAGGCGCACCGGGGCGCCGAGCGCCGCCCGCAGCCGGTCGAGCAGTGCCAAGGTCCCGACCTCACCGCGGGTGCGCTCGTCGACCTCGCCGCCCCGCTCCGCCCGCGCGAGCGCGCTCGCCTGCGCCTCAAGGTCGGCGAACAGCTCGTCCCATCGCATACGCCCATCCTTCCCGGCCAGATGTTTCCGGCATCCAGCTGGCTTGACCGACATCAAGCGATCGCATATAAACGCAAACGTAAGCAAACGGAGGGTAACGGCATGAACCGCTATTCCGCGCGATCGCTCGTGCTGGCCGGCAGTGACGCGGTCGCCCTGTTCGCGCTGCGCCCGCGCTGGGACTTCGTCGCTACGGGACTGTCGCGCCCGGCCACCTGGCTGAGCACCGCCGGCGTGGACGTCGCGCTGGCCGCGGTGTGCGTTCTGCTGCTGTGGTTGGCGGCGGTTTGGATCGCCGTCGGGCTCATCGCCGGCCTCGGCGCTCGACTGCCCGGCGCAACGGGCCTGGTGTGCCGTCGCCTGGCGCGGGTGGTGGTGCCGAGGGTGTTGGTGCGAGTCGTCCTCGGATCCACCGGCCTCGGCTTGCTCGCCGCCCCGGCCGCGCAAGCCATGCCATCGCCGCACGCCGCTCCCGCGGCAGGAGTGCAGACGTCGATGACCGGCGCTTCGACGCACCACGCAGCGTTTTCGCCGTGGGCAGGCAGCGCGGTGCCCTCTCCCACCTGGCCGGTCACCCCGCCGGCCTCATCATCCGTCGCTCCGCCGACGTCGGCACCGGTCGCTCCGCCGACGTGGCCGACGTCCAACACACCCACGTCCAACCTCTCCACCACACCCACGCCGTCCACCACGCCTACGCGCATTCCGTCGCCCGCCCCGCCGTCCGGGCCGCGCACGCAGCCGCGCAGCAACCCCGCCACCCCGGCGACGTCGCGGACCGAGGCGCGGGTGCACCGGGGCGAGTCGCTGTGGCTGCTGGCCGCCCACCGGCTCGGGGCGAGTGCCGACGCCGGCGACATCGCGCACTACTGGCCGCAGATCTACGCCGCAAACCGGAGCGTCATCGGCGACGACCCGTCCGTCATCCACCCGGGCCAGGTCCTCCACCTGCCCACACCGACCCAGGAGTCGTCCTGATGACTGCCGCCCTGCGCACGGAAGCCCAGCGCGCTGCCGCTCACCGCCCCACGGCCCGCACGAAGCGACCGTCGTTGCGGGTGGTCGTCCGCCCGGCGCCACACCGCGAGCCGCCCTTCGACGACGAGCTCGAGGAGCCGACCGCCACACGTTACGACCGCTGGTTGCCTTTCGAGCTGGCATCGGCGCCGGTGCCGCGGCCGGCGCCCCCGCTGCGCCCCCACGGTCTGCCCGATCCGGAGAAATGGGCCCGACGGCTGCTCGTAGGGCTCATCGAGAGCGCCGACGGCCGACGGCCGCTGCACCAGCTCGCCGCGCTGCTGAGCTTCTCGGTGCACCGTGGCCTGGTTGCTGACTTCGAACGGGTCGGGGCAGCGCGCACCACGCACTGGTTGCGCAGCGCCGGCGTCGGGACAGTGCGGGGCTGCGAGCCGGCCAGCGGCGTGGCGGAACTGTGCGCCACGCTGCGGGTCGGGCCTCGCGTGCGCGCCATCGCGTTGCGGCTGGAGGAACACCACGGCCGCTGGGTCTGCACCCGCCTCCAGCTGGGCTGACGAACGCTGTGCGGCGCCCGCGGGTGGCGCCGGCGCGCCGTCAGCGCTTGCGCTTGCGATTCCCGCTGTTGCCGCTGCCCGACGGCTTGTTGCCCCGGCCACCACCGCGGTTGGGGTTGCTGCGGGACTGCTGGCGCTTGGCCGTGGCCGAGTTGGCTGTTGCTCTCGGCTTGCCGTCGTCCTGCGTCGTGACTGCCGGTGCATCGGAGCCGAGCTCAGGAGAGCTGTACGTCAACGCACTCTGCTCCTTGCGGTCGAGGCCTTTGGCCTTGACCGCGGGCTTGGCGCCGTTGCCATTGCCGTTGACGGCATTGCCGTTGACGGCATTGCCGTTGACGGCATTGCCGTTGACGGCATTGGCGGCCTTGCCGTTCGACAACTCGTGCTGCTCCTGCGCCGCCTTGAGCAGCGAGACGTCCAGCTGCGGTTCGGCGCCGAACTCCTCGACGTTGTCGGGATCGCCCGGGCCGGTCTCGATCAGCGGCGTGGCCGTGGGCTCCTGGGCCGGGCCGGCGGTGAGGTCGCCGTCCGCGTCAACCTCGACCTGCAGGTTGAACAGGAAGCCGACGGACTCCTCTTTGACGCCGTCCATCATGGCGGCGAACATGTCGAAGCCCTCACGCTGGTACTCGACGAGCGGGTCGCGCTGCGCCATCGCGCGCAGGCCGATGCCCTCCTGCAGGTAGTCCATCTCGTAGAGGTGCTCGCGCCACTTGCGGTCGAGCACCGACATCAGCACGCGCCGCTCGAGCTCGCGGGCGACCTCGGCGCCGAGCTCCTCCTCGCGCTGGTCATAGGCGGCCTGCGCGTCGGCCACGATCTCCTCGACGAGGAACTCGCGGGTGAGGTCAGCCTTCTCGCCACCGGCCTGCTCAACAGCCTCGTCCACCGTCAGCGAGATCGGGTACAGCGTCTTCAGCGCCGTCCAGAGCTGGTCGAGGTCCCATTCCTCCGGGTAACCGGACGACGTCGCACCCTCGATGTAGCTGGTGATGACCTCGTCGATCATCGGCCGGATCTGGTCGGACAGGTCCTCGCCCTCGAGCACGCGCTTGCGCTCGGCGTAGACCACCGTGCGCTGCTTGTTCATGACCTCGTCGTACTTGAGGACGTTCTTGCGGATCTCGAAGTTCTGTTGCTCCATCTGCGTCTGCGCGGACTGGATGGCCTTGGAGACCATCTTGGCCTCGATCGGGACGTCCTCGGGCAGGCGCAGCATGTTCATCATCTGCGCGACGCGCTCGCCGTTGAAGCGGACCATCAGGTCATCGCCCAGCGAGAGGTAGAAGCGGGACTCGCCCGGGTCACCCTGCCGGCCGGCGCGGCCGCGCAGCTGGTTGTCGATACGCCGCGACTCGTGGCGCTCGGTGCCGAGCACATAGAGGCCGCCGAGCTCGACGACCTCTTCGTGCTCCTTCTCGATCTCGGCCCGAGCAGCATCGAGCGCGTCGTCCCACGCGGCCTCGTACTCCTCGGGCGTCTCGTCAGGCGTGATGCCCTTGTCGCGCAGCGCGAGGTCGGCGGTGAACTCGGGGTTGCCGCCCAGCATGATGTCGGTTCCTCGACCGGCCATGTTGGTGGCGATCGTGACCGCGCCCTTGCGCCCGGCCGAGGCGATGACCGCGGCCTCCCGCTCGTGCTGCTTGGCGTTCAGGACCTCGTGCGGGATGCCCTTACGCAGCAGTAGCGACGCCAGCCGCTCGGACTTGGCGACGCTGGCCGTGCCGACCAGCACCGGCTGCCCGGCCTCGTGCCGCTCTTCGATGTCGTCGATGACGGCCGAGAACTTGGCGTCCTCGCTCTTGTAGATCAAGTCGGTCTCGTCGGCGCGGACCATCGGCTTGTTCGTCGGGATCGGGACGACGCCGAGCTTGTAGGTCTGGTGCAGCTCGTTGGCCTCGGTCTGCGCCGTGCCCGTCATGCCGGCGAGCTTGGTGTAGAGGCGGAAGTAGTTCTGCAGGGTGATCGTGGCGAGCGTCTGGTTCTCCTGCTGGATCTGCACGCCCTCCTTGGCCTCGATCGCCTGGTGCATGCCTTCGTTGTAGCGCCGGCCCTGCAACACGCGACCGGTGAATTCGTCGACGATCATCACGTCGCCGCCGTTGACGATGTAGTCACGGTCGCGCTTGAAGATCTCCTTGGCCTTCAAGGAGTTGTTGAGGTAGCCGACGAGCGGGGTGTTGGCGGCCTCGTAAAGGTTCTCGATGCCGAGCTGGTCCTCGACGAATGCGACACCCTCCTCGGTGACGGCTACGGTGCGTTTGCCCTCTTCGACCTCGTAGTGCTGGTCGCGTTTCATCCGCGGGGCGATGCGCGCGAACTCGAGGTACCAACGCTGATTCTCCTCGGCCGGCCCACTGATGATCAGCGGCGTACGGGCCTCGTCGATGAGGATCGAGTCGACCTCGTCGACGACAGCGAAGTGGTGCCCGCGCTGCACGAGGTCGTCGAGCGACCACGCCATGTTGTCGCGCAGGTAGTCGAAGCCGAACTCGTTGTTGGTGCCATAGGTGATGTCGGCCAGGTAGGCCTCGCGGCGCTTCTCGGGCGGCATGTCGTTGAGGATCTTGCCGACGCTCAACCCCAGGAAGCGGTGCACCCGGCCCATCCAGTCGGCGTCACGGCTGGCCAGGTAGTCGTTGGTGGTCACCAGGTGCACGCCGTCGCCGGCGAGCGCGTTGAGGTAGACGGGCAACGTGGAGACGAGCGTCTTGCCCTCACCGGTCTTCATCTCGGCGATGTTGCCGAGATGCAGGGCGGCGCCACCCATGAGCTGCACCTTGTAGTGGAACTGGCCCAGCGTGCGCCGCGCCGCCTCGCGCACGACGGCGAACGCCTCGGGCAACAGGTCGTCGAGCGACTCGTCGTCGGCGAGCCGCTCCTTGAACGTGTCGGTCAGCTCGCGCAGCTCGGCATCGGTGAGGTCGACATAGTCTTCCTCGAGCGTCTCGATGTGATCGGCGATCGCGGACAGACGCCGGACCTGTTTTCCCTCACCGGCGCGCAGAATCTTTGCTAGAACCACGCGGCTATCGTACGGGGCCGCTTGCCGAGCGCGGTCGCTTCACAGCGCGAACCGGAATTTCCGTTCTGGCAAGGTGGCCGGATGGGTCGTTTCCGCGGGGTCGAGCTGGCCGAGCTGACGCTGTCGGGCGAGCGCCTCGACCTGCGTCGGTGGCGGCCCGACGACGCCGACCGGGTGCACGAGATCATGCAGGACCCGACGATGCGGGAGCACCTGCCGCTGCCCGACCCGTACCCGCACGAGCGCGCCCGGCTGTTCGTCGCCGACCTGGGTCACAAGGGTCGCGATGAGGGCGCCGGGCTCGGTTCGGCGGTCGTCGAGCGAGCAACCGGGCGGGTGGTGGGTTCCGCAGCACTGCTGCTCGACGGCCCGGCCGACATCGCCTACTGGATCGCCCCGGACGCCCGCGGGCACGGGTACGCGGCCGAGGCCACTGGCCTGCTGGCCGACTGGGCGTTCTCTACCATCGGCCTGCACCGGATCGGGCTCGCCTGCCACGTCGGCAACACCGGGTCGCTGCGGACCGCGATGGCGGCCGGTTTCCTCTTCGAAGGCGTCGCGCGCGGCGCCAGTGCCTACGAGGTGGGAGACCTCGCCCGCTTCGGCCGCCTCGCCGACGATCCAGGCGAACCGATTGCCCCCGCGTTCCCGCCGCTGCCAGGCGGCGAGTTGAGCGACGGGGTGCTGGCCCTGCGCCCGGCCGTCCTGGACGACGCAACGGGGTTCCATGAGAGCGACGACGAGGTGTCGGTGCGGTGGAGCTTCGCCGGCGAGCGCCGAACGCTCGCCGAGTGCGAGCGCCGGATGAACCAGGCGGCCCTGGACTGGCTGGTAGGGCGCTCGGCGCAGTGCACGATAGTCGACGTCGCCACCGGGCACTACGTCGGCGAGCTGCAGGTCCGCTTCGGGGGCCCGCCCGGCGTGGTCGGCGTGGGTTACACGGTGCACCCGACGTTCCGCGGCCGCGGCTACACCACGCGCGCGCTCAAGCTGGTCGTGCCCTGGGTGTTCGACGTCGCCGGGTTCGCCCGCATCGAGCTGGGCGCAAAACGCGACAACGTGGCCTCGCAACGGGCAGCCATCTCGGCCGGCTTCGGCCCCGACGGCGTGCGCGAGCGACGGCTGCGCGACGCCGACGGGACCTTCGCCGACGAGGTGTGCTTCGTGCTGATCAATCCGCGCTACCGCTAGCCGCCCAGCTTGATCAATCCGTAGTCGTAGGCATGCCGGCGGTAGACCACCGACGGCCGCTGGGTCTCGACGTCGTTGAACAGGAAGAAGTCGTGTCCTACGAGCTCCATCTGCTCCAACGCCTGGTCGACGGACATCGGCTCGTCGGTGTGCTCCTTGCGGCGCACGATGCGGCCGGGGCCGTCGTCGCCCTCGGGGTCACCCGCACCGTCGGACCCGCCGTCGGTCGGCAGGTCGGTCGGCAACTGCGCCGTCATCTCGGCGAGTGACTGCGGCGCCCGACGTCCGTGGTGGATCCGCCGCCGGTCCGCTGCCTGGCGCAACCGTCGCTCGAGCCGGTCGCCCGCGAGGTCGAGGGCCTTGTAGAAATCTTCGGCGCAGGCCTCGCTGCGCACCACCGGTCCGCGGGTGCGGCAGGTGATCTCGATGTGCTGGCAACTGCCGTGCTGCCGAGGGTTCTTCTCGTGCTGGAGCTCGACGTCGATGTGATGGATCTTGCTGTCGTAGCGTTCGTACTTGGCCAGCTTCTCCAGGACGTGTTCTCGGAAGTGCTCCGGGACGACGACGTTACGTCCGCGGACCACGATCTCCATCTGTCCCGCGACGGTTCCCTGGACTGCGACGTTGACCATTCGACCTCCACCGTGCTCATGACGCATCGACTGCCGCACGGTCGGGTACTCGGGGGCCGCGCGGGGCCGAGTGACGCCTTTGGATCAGGTCGTGCTCACGCTAGACCGGTTGGCTAGGACCTGCCAATGAAGACGTCATGCCGCTGGCAGGCGTTGTGCCGCCGGCCGGCGCGGGCTGGCGCGGCGTGCTTGCGACCACCGCGGCACCTACGACCTCCCACCCGGCCCGCTGCAGCGCCCGGGTTGCCTCGCGCAACGTCGCACCGGTGGTGACGATGTCGTCGACCACGATCGCCCGGCACACACCGGCAGCGGGCGCGCGGGCACGCAACGCCCCATGCAGGTTGCGTTCCCGCTCGGCACGGCTCAGTCCTGCCGAGTCCTGGACGGTCCGCTCGAGCCGCAGCACGCCCGGGGCCACCCGCACGCCGCTGACGGCGGCAGCCCGCCGGGCCAGGCGCACTACGTGATCGCCGCCCCGCGCAGCGGCCGCCCCTGGGCTCGACGGCACCGGCACCAGGACCACGCCCCCGAGGTCCCGTCCGGCGCCCGAGACCAACGCTGCGACTGCTCGTCCCAGAACCAGGCCCAGCACGGCGACGAGGTCGCGCCGGCCGCGCTCCTTGAACGCCAGCACGGCTCGGCGCATCGCGCCGGCGTACACCGCGCCGGCCAGCACCGGCACGGCGGGCACCGGATCGTCGGCGACGATCGACGGCGCCCCCGGTCGGCACCGTCGGCACAGCGCCCAGCCCGGCGCGGCGCAGCCGACGCAGCGCCGGGGCAGGACCAGGTCGATGACGGCTGCGATCAGAGAGTTGAACACCGACCCACGGTGCCTGTTGGCCTCGTCGCAGCGGGCCCCGATCGGCCCGTTGTGGACAGCCAGGCAAACCGAAATATGCGTTGTGGACAACGTCAAATCCTGCAGCGCACGTGCTACAGGCCGCTACTCAACGTACGTCGGAGCTGTGCCCGTAGCCGTGCCGGAACCCCCGGGCGGGTTCGACCACACCGTCCCGCTGGCTTGCAGATAGACGTTCGAACTGGCCGACGCCCACGCCGGCGCCCCTGGCGCACCGGCCAACGTCGTAGGTGGGCTGGGCAGCTCCCCTATGCCGTACTCGGTCCAGGCCGAGCCGTCGGCGCCGGTTCGGTACACATGAGCGTCCTGGGACTTGGCGTCATAGCCGATCGCATTCAGCCGCTCGCCCTCGATCCAGGCCAGATCCGTGACCTTCACGCCGATGGGACTGATCTGCGCCGGCATCCCGATGCTGACCTGAGACGCGCTGGTGCGCACGACCGCTCCGATCCAGAGCGCCTGATGCCCAGCACTGTCGCGCAGCACGAGTGCGATGCGCGAGCCCTCGGGGCTGAGCCGCAGCGCCATCACCTGCTGGCCGGCCACCGTCGACGGCAGCTGCACCGGGAACGAGGTGATCTTCGTGCCGGACAGCACGGTGCGGTAGATGCGCGTCCCAGCGCCGACCCAAGCCTCATCAGCCCGTCCTGGCGCGAAGGCCGGTCGGGACGTGACGCCGCTGACGGTGGTGCGGCGCAACCCGACGCTCTGCGAGCCCATTACCAGCCGTAACAGACCGTCGACGGAGGTCACCCCGGCAATCGACAGGCCGCCGCCCGGGCCCGAACGCGATACGGCCACCGCCACCAACGGATAGCGGCTGTCGGCCAACCGGCCGCCAACGAGTCGACGGGTTCGGCCGTAGACGAGCTGCCCGGCTCTGAGGTAGTAGACCTGCTGGGACGGCTGCACGATCTGGTCGCTGACGAAGTCGGCCGCCGCAAAATTCGTGCCGCCGGCGCGCGGAATCCTGACCGGCGTGCCGCCGTCGGTGATCTCGAGCGCGCGCCCCCGGTCGATGTCGCTGAGCGTGGCCGCGATCTGAGCTGCAAGAAAGTTCTTGGACGTCACGTCCAACTGCGACGCACCCGCAATCTCGATCTTCACCGGGTTGCCGCTCGTGACGTCGATGTGCCGCGGCGTCGCTGCCTGGGCCGGCAACGTGTCGGTGCTGACGGCGTTCGCCAGCCCAGGGCTGGGCCCGGCCGCCAGCTGATTTATCAGCGCCTCTGATGTGTCGATCGGGTCGGTGTCCGGCGTCCAGCGTGCATCGGGCACCAGGTAGCGGTGCGCGAGGTCGAAGAAGTAGATGCTCCGCGCAACGAACGAGTTCTCGAACTGCTCCTCGGTGAGTATCAGCCCGCTGCGCAGGCTGCTGATGCGGTATTGGCCGCCCACCTTGGTGATACCGAACGAGAACTGTTGCGCAGCCGCCTTGCCGGTCTGCAGGCCCGGCGTGTACACGCCGTCGGTGGAGACCGTCCCGAGTTCGATGGCGTTGACGATGATGGGCTTGCCCGGCGTGTACGCCCCGACCGATATCGAAGACACAATGGTCGCCGAGGTATCCGTCCAGCGGCTGCGCGCCGCAGGGGTGAGGAACGAGCGCGCCGACGCGTGCTTGCCTGCGTCGGCCGAGTTCTCGGCCAAAAAGGTCTGAACCAGATTCTGCGGCAGGACCCCCGGCAACGGGGTGACCGTCGGCTCGGGCTCCTCCTCGCCGCCGAGCGCCAAGGAGCGCACGACCGCGGGCGCGGACGACTGCGGCACCCCGGTGCACCCGGTCACCAACATCGTCAGGCCGACAAGAATCACGAGAAGACGCTTCACAGCTCGTCCTCGTCCTCGTCGACCTCGTCGGGATTCAGCGGCAGCGGCGAGGACATCAAGGTGTGGCCGGCGTGCCGGGGCAGGGTCAACCGGAACTGGGCACCGCGCCCCCGCTCACCCCAGGCCTGCAGCCAGCCGTCGTGCAGGCGAGCGTCCTCGAGGGAGATGGCGAGCCCCAAACCGGTGCCACCGGTGAGCCGACTGCGCGACGTGTCGCCGCGCCAGAAGCGGTTGAACACCAGGCTGGACTCCCCCGGGCGCAGGCCCACGCCGTGGTCGCGCACCGTCACGGCCACGGCGCTGGAGTCGCAGCCGACGGTGATGACGATCGGCTTGCCCTCTCCGTGGTCCAGGGCGTTGCCGAGCAGGTTGCGCAAGATGCGTTCGACACGCCGCGAGTCCATGTCGACGGTGACCGGCACGTCGGGCTGCTGCACGATCACCTCGCTGCCGTGCCGTCCGGCCAGGACCACGTTCGCCTCGACTGTGCTGGCCACCACCCCGCGGATGTCGGCCGGTTCGGACTCCAGGTTGGCGACTCCCGCGTCGTAACGGGAGATCTCCAGCAGGTCGCCGAGCAGTGACTCGAACCGGTCGAGCTCGTCGTGCATGAGTTCGACCGAGCGCGCCTGCTCCGGCGAGAAGTTCTCGCGCTCCGCGTAGAGGAACTCCGACGCCATGCGGACGGTGGTCAGCGGCGTGCGCAGCTCGTGCGAGACGTCGCTGGTGAAGCGGCGTTGCAAGCGCGACAGATCTTCCAGGCGACGGATCTGCCGTTGCAGGCTGGCCGCCATGTCGTTGAACGCCTCGCCGAGACGCGCGAGGTCGTCGGAACCGGAAACGGCGATGCGTTTGGACAGATCGCCCGCGGCCAGCCGCCCGGCGGTCTCGGCCGCCACCCGGACGGGACGCACCACCTGCCGGGTGACCAGCAGCGCGATGGCCAACACCAGGATGACGAGCGCGAGCGCGGCCACCAGCACGGTGCGTTGGATCAGCGAGATGGTCTGCGCCTCGGCGGTCAGCGGGAACAGGTAGTACAGCTCGAACAGGCCGGTGCGGGCCTTCACCGGCTCGCCGACGATGAGGCCCGGGACGATGCGCGACGACGTCGACTCCTCCTGCGGCACCGCGGCGTACTGCACAGCCAGATTGCCGGCCTGCACCGTTTCGCGCAGCGCGCCGGGGATCACCGGCGTCTTCGCCTGCTCCCCCACGTTGTCCGAGGGGACGATCTTGATCGAGAACAGGCCGGCGTTGTTGCCGTTCGCGGTGAGGTCAGAGGTCAGATCGGACTGCGCCTGGGTGACGTCGGCGAAGGACCCGGCGTCGATGTCGGCCAGCACCTGCTGCGCCTGCGGTAGTCCGATCTTGGCCTGGTTGACCGCCGCGTCGCGCTTTGCCTTGAGGACGCCGCCGGCCACCTTGTCGACGAGGAACAAGCCGATGATCAGGACGACGACGCCGGTGACAACGACTGTCGTGGCGCCGACCCGCAATTGCAGCGAGCGCAGCCAGGTCCGTGCGATCGCGCGGCCCACGCCGCCTATCCCACTGCGGGCTCTGGAGGCCACGCTGCCGGTTCGGGCACCCACGCTGCGTCGCTGGCCGGTGGCCGCTGCGCGCTGCGGGACGGCCGCCGGGCGCACGATCGGCTGGCGGGCGTCCGCCGGCGGCGCGGGGGTGCGGTCGACGTCGGTCAGGGCGGGCCTGCCTTGTAACCCACACCGCGGACGGTGAGCACGACCTCGGGACGCTCTGGGTCGCGCTCGACCTTGGCCCGCAGCCGCTGCACGTGCACGTTGACGAGCCGGGTGTCGGCGGCGTGCCGGTACCCCCATACCTGCTCCAGCAGCACCTCACGGGTGAACACCTGACGCGGCTTGCGAGCCAACGCCACCAGCAGATCGAACTCCAGCGGGGTCAGGGCAATCGCCCGCCCGTCGCGACGTACCTGGTGGGCCTGCACGTCGATCGCGACGGGCGAGTCGGCGGGGCCGATGCTGAGCGCCTCGGTGGAGATGTCCTCGTGGTGGCGCAACCGAGCCCGCATGCGGGCAACGAGCTCCTTGGGTTTGAACGGCTTCATCACGTAGTCGTCCGCGCCGGACTCCAGGCCCAGGACGACGTCGACGGTGTCGGTCTTGGCGGTCAGCATGATGATCGGGGTGCCGCTCTCGGCGCGGATGGCGCGGCAGACGTCGATGCCCGAGGACCCGGGCAGCATCAGGTCGAGCAGGACGATGTCGGGCTTGGTGTCGCGAAAGGCTTTCAACGCGCGCGAGCCGTCGGCGACGAACGAGGGGTCGAAGCCGTCGGTGCGCAGCACGATGCCGAGCATCTCGGCCAGCGCGGAGTCGTCGTCGACCACCAGGACGCGAGGTTTCACTGCCCCATGGTGTCATCCCGACGCTGTGCGGGTGCGGATTCGCAGGCCCGACCCGGCAAGATGATCGCGTGCGCCCGCCGGTCGTCCCCCTGCGCCCGTTGGGCGGCGCCGACATCCTCGACGGTGCGGTGCGGCTCGTCCGCCGCCACGCCCGGGCTGCGTTTGCACTGTCCGTGCCGTTCGCGATCGTCCGAGCAGTCCTGGACGCGGCGCTGAATCTGGCCACCGGGTCGACGCTGACCCAGATCGGCGTGCTGGGCGGCCTGGTCATCGCCGGTGGTTTCGGCACGATCCTCACCGGTCTGCTGACACCGGTCTTTGCCGGGGACCTGCTCGGCGAGCAGGTCCCCGGCCGTGACGCGCTGCGCCGGGTCGGGCGACGGTGGTGGCCGCTGGCGGTGCTGGCGATCGCTGCGGCACTGGCCGAGAACGCCGGCCTGGCCACCCTCGTCGTCGGCGTCTGGTTGTGGGGGGTGTGGGCCGTGGCCGCGCCGGCCATGATCGTCGAGGGTCTCGGCATCCGCCGGTCGTTCGGGCGCTCGATCGAGCTGGTCCGCTCGATGTTCTGGCGGACGTGGGGGTTGCGCGCCCTGGGTTGGGTGCTGACCTGGGTGCTCGGTCTGTTCGTCGAGTTGCCGTTCCTGGTGGCGGCCGGCGTGCTTGCCGACGCCAACCCCTTCGACACGAGCCGTTCGGGGACTGCGTCGGGTCTGTACGTGGCCGTCAGCGCCATCGGCACGCTGCTTTCCGTAGCGCTGGTTGCACCGGTCACGTCGGCGGTCGAGGTGTTGCTCTACCTGGACCTGCGCATGCGGCGCGAGGGGATGGACATCGTGCTGGCGCTGGAGCCGCAGCCCCGGGCGGGGACACCGAGCACGGTGACCGCGTGGTGATCGCGCCGGACCCTGTCAGCGGTGCCCAGGCGCGGCAAGCGGCCCAGGCCGAGCTGCGTCGCGCGGGTTACGACCACGACGGACGAAGCTGGACGTCCCGGGTGACCGATTGGATCGGACGGCGGCTCGACTCCCTGCTCGGCTCGAGCGGCGGCAGCCACGCGCTGCTGCTGTTACTCGTCCTGGCTCTCGTCGTCGGGGTGGTGTTCGCGGTGCGGGCCGGCGTCCCCACCCGCAGTCGACACGGCGCAGACCGATCGGACGCCGATCCGCTCGCCGCGCGCGCGGCTGCCGATCACCGCCGGATCGCTGCAGACCTGGCCGGTCAGGGGCGGCACGCCGAGGCGTTGCGTGAGTGGCTGCGCGCCGCCGTGCAGACGATCGAGGAGCGCGGCGTGCTACCCCGTCGCCCGGGACGCACCGGCGCGGCGACCGCACGCGAGGCTGGGCCCCTGCTGCCCACCGCCGCCGCCGACCTGGCCACCGCGATGCGCGCCTTCGACGAGGTGTGGTTCGGCGGCCGCCCTGCCACGGTGGCCGACGTCGCGCTCGGCCGGTCGGCGGCGGACGGTGTCACGTCGTCACGGATCGTCCGTCCGACGTCCTCCGTACCCGAAGGTATGGTCGCGCCATGGTAGCCGTCGAGGCGGCACCACTCGTGGCCCCGTGGTGGCGCCGGGCCCGGTTGTGGGTGGTCGTCGCGGCGGCCGTGGTCGTCGCAGGCGCCGTGACCGCCGCCCTGAGCGGTACTCCCGGGCGCAACCTCGACCCACGCTCGCCCGCGGCCGGCGGCAGCCGTGCCCTGGCCCACGTGGTCGAGAGCTATGGCACCCGCGTCGTCCGCACCACGGACATCGACATCGCCCGTGCCTCGACCGGCGCAGTACTCGTGACGTCACCCGACGAGTACTCCGACAGCCAACTTCGTGGGCTCGCGCGCGCCACCCGGCTCGTCGCGCTCGAACCCGGCACGCGGGCCACCACGGCTTTGCTGCCCGGCGTCTCGCCCGACCCAGAGGCCGACTCGAGCGACACCCCGGGCTGCGACCTCGCGGCCGCCGTTGCAGCCGGCGCCGTGGACCTGTCGGACGCGACCGGCTATGACCTCGACGGGCGCGGGGGAACCTCCTGCTACGGCGGCGCGGTGGTGCAACGCGGGTCGGTCGTGCTCGTGGCTGCGGCGGACCTGTTGCGCAACGACCGGCTGGCCGACCGTGGCGCGGCCGCGCTGGACGTCAACCTGCTCAGCGCCGACCGCACGCTGCCGACGCTCGTGTGGCTGCTGCCCGGCGCCGACGCCGCCGGCAGTGGTCCGGCCAGCATCTGGGACCTGTTCCCGGGCGGGGTGTACCGCGCCTTCGTCTGGTTGATCATCGTCGGGCTGCTCGTGGTCCTCTGGCGGGCTCGCAGGCTGGGCGGCGTGGTGCGCGAGCCGCTGCCGGTGGTCGTCCGGGCCGCAGAACTCGTCGAGGGCCACGGCCGGCTCTACGAGCGAGCCGGAGCCCGCGACCGGGCGGCCGGTGCGCTGCGCGCGGCCACGCTCGTCCGGTTGACAGGACGGCTGACCCTGCCCCGCGGCTCGAGCCCGCAGCAGGTGACGGCGGCCCTTTCGCCTCGTATCCGGCGCAGCCCGGGCGAGATCCACACCGTGCTGGCCGGGCCGCCACCTGCCGACGATGCCGGGCTCGTCCGGCTGGCCAATGATCTCGACGCGCTGGAAACAGCCGTCGACGACACGAGAGGTCAGGAATGACCGAGCCATCTGACAGCACCGACCCGCGCGCGAAGCTGATCGGCCTGCGGGCCGAGGTGGGCAAGGCCGTGGTCGGCCAGGACGCCGCCGTCACCGGACTGCTCGTCGGCCTGCTGTGCCGCGGGCACGTCCTCATCGAAGGCGTTCCGGGGACGGCCAAGACGCTGCTCGTCCGCGCGCTGGCCGCGGCCCTGGATCTGGCCACCACCCGCATCCAGTTCACGGCCGACCTCATGCCCGGCGACATCACCGGCTCGCTGATCTACGACGCGGGCACGAGCAACTTTGTTTTCCGCGAGGGCCCGGTGTTCACCAACCTGCTGCTCGCCGACGAGATCAACCGGACGCCGCCCAAGACACAGTCGGCGCTGTTGGAGGCAATGGAGGAGCGCCAGGTCAGCGTCGACGGCCGCCCGCGGCCGCTTCCCGACCCGTTCTGCGTCATCGCCACCCAGAACCCGGTCGAGTACGAGGGCACCTACCCGCTGCCCGAGGCGCAGCTCGACCGTTTCCTGCTCAAGGTCACGATGCCGCTGCCCGACCGGGAGACCGAGACGCGGGTGCTCGCGGCGCACGCCGCGGGCTTCGACCCGCGCGACCTGGCCGGGGCCGGCTTGCGCGCGGTGGCCGGCGCCGCTGACCTTGCCGCCGCGACGCAGGCCGTGCGGGCAACCCACATCGACCCGGCGATCCTGGCCTACATCGTCGAGCTGGCCCGGGCGACCCGCGCCGCGCCGTCGGCCGCGCTGGGCGCCTCGCCCCGGGGGGCCACCGCGCTGCTGGCCACGTCGCGGGCCTGGGCGTGGCTGTCCGGCCGCGACTTCGTCACGCCCGACGACGTCCAGGCGCTGGCCCGACCCACCCTGCGACACCGCATCCAGCTGCGCCCGGAGGCCGAGATCGAGGGCGTCACCACCGACGGCATCCTCGAGAACGTGCTGGCCTCGGTGCCCGTCCCGCGCTGATGGTGCTGTCCGGTCGGTTCGTCGCACTCGCCGCGGTCGGGGTGCTGTTGACCGCCTGGTCCGCGGCCGCGCTCGGTCTGTACGCGCTTGCTCTCGTGGTGGCGCTGGTGGTCGACGTTGGCCTCGCGGCACGCATCGTCGACCTGCGCCTGGCCCGGGATCCGGTGGCGCCGGTGCGGCTGCGGGAGCGGGCGGCGACGGTGCTCGTGCTCGGCAACGCCGGTCGACGGACGCTGCGTGCCGTCGTTCGCGACGCCTGGGTGCCGTCCGCAGGAGCGACGCCTCGCTCGCATGAGGTCGTCGTGCCGCGCGACGAACAGCGTCGGGTCGTCACCACCCTGACGCCGACCCGGCGCGGTGAGCGCACCACGGCGCGGGTGACCGTGCGTTCCTTCGGGCCGCTCGGGCTCGGCGCGCGGCAGCGCCAGCTGGCCGTTCCCGGCACGCTGCAGGTGCTGCCCGCCTTCGCGTCGCGCCGTTTTCTGCCCGAGAAGCTCTCGCGGCTGCGCCAGCTCGACGGCGCCGTGCTCGTACGCCAGCGTGGGCAGGGCAGCGAGTTCGACAGCCTGCGGACCTACGTCCTGGGCGACGACGTCCGGGCCATCGACTGGCGGGCCACCGCGCGCTCCCGCGACGTCGTGGTGCGCACCTGGCGACCGGAGCGCGACCGGCACGTCGTCATGGTGCTCGACACCGGGCGCAGCTCGGCCGCCCGCATCGGTGACGAGCCCCGCCTCGACGCCGCGCTGGACGCCTGCCTGCTGCTCGGTGCGCTGTGCGCCCGCGCCGGCGACCGGGTGGCGCTGGTGGCCGCCGACGTCGAGGTGCGCGCCCGGCTGGGTCTGACGGGCGGCCGCGACGTCCTGCCCCGGCTCGTAGGCGCCGTTGCCCCGCTCGAGCCTGCACTCGTCGAGACCGACCCGCACCTGCTGGCGGCGCAGGTGCTGCGGCTGACGTCGAAGCGCTCGCTGGTGGTGGTGTTCTCCTCCCTCGACATCGCCGCCGACACCGGACTGCTGCCTGCCGTGCGCCGGCTGACTGGCCGGCACGAGGTGCTCGTTGCCTCGCCGTCCGACCCAGCGCTGGGCCGGCTGGCCACCACCCGCGAGGACCCGCTCGACGTCTACACCGCCGCGGCCGCGGAGCAGGCCGTCCTGGCACGCGCAGCCGTGATCGACCAGCTCGACGCGACGGGCGTGCATGTCGTGCACGGCGACGCCGAGTTGTTCGCATCGCGGGTCGCCGACGCGTACCTGGACCTCAAGGCCGCCGGACGGTTGTGAGCCGCGTCAGGCGACGGGGACTTCGTTGCCCCGCTCGTCGCCCGTCAGGTCACCCGTTGCGCCGGCGCGCACCCCGCGACGGCCGAACACCACGACGTAGGTCAGGAAGGCGAGCTCGGCCATCACGCCGATGCCGATGCGGGCCCAGGTCGGCAGCCCGGAGGGCGTCACGAACGCTTCGATGACGCCCGAGATGAGCAGCACGCCGGCCAGCCCGAGCGCGACGACGCCGGCCTGCCGCCCGGCTACGGCGAGCGCCTGCGAGCGGGGCAACGCGCCGGGCGCGATCCAGGCCCAGCCGGTTCGCAATCCGATCGCGCAGCCGACGAAGACTGCGGTGAGTTCCAACATGCCGTGCGGCAGGATCAGCCCGAAGAACACCTCCGAGCGGTGCGCGCCGATCATGACGCCGCCCACCAGCCCGATGTTGATCGTGTTCTGCAGGAGCACGTAGAGCGTGCCGACGACGGTGACCCCGAGGAACAGCGCGAGCGCGGTGACCACCGCGTTGTTGACCCAGACCTGCGCTGCGAACGACTGTGCCGGGTGCGCCGAGTAGTAATCGGCGAAGTCCTTGTCGACGAGCTGGCGGACCTCGCTACTGGGTAACACCCGTCGTACCCGCTCGGGATGTTCGCGCAACCACAGCCACATGGCGACGGACGCTCCGATGCTCGCGAACGCCACCGACGCCGACCACCTCCACGTCCGGTAGACGATTACCGGGAAGTCGACGGTGAGGCCTCGCGCAAGGGCCGACCAGCCCCGGACCGGTGCCGTGCCGACCTCTGCTGATCGCGCGCGGGCGAGCAGTCCCGACAGCCGTGTGGTCAGCGCAACGTCGGGCATGCGCGACTGCACCAGTGAGAGGTGGGTGGCCACCCGGCGGTACAGCGCGACCAGCTCGTCGGCCTCGGCGCCGTCCAAACGACGACGGCACGCCAGCTCGTCCAGACGTTGCCACTCACCCGCGTGCTGGGCGATGAAGGTGTCGAGGTCCACGGTGGGGCGAAGTCTAGGCGTTCCGTGCGCGCGCAGGATTGCGTCGTGGACCTCTCCAACCCCCGCGGTTACTGAGCACTGCCGTGTCGAAACGCGGATCCGCCTCCGCGCACTGTGACTTCGTCCGTCGAGAGCTGGCGCTGCTGCCGCGCTGTCCGGAAGCGGACCCACGACCGGGGCGCAAGTCGCACTGGGCGATCGGTCAGTGCGTCCCGCATCGGGGGCTAGTTCTAGGTCCACCCGAAGTGCGTCAGCACCGCGGTGACACCGCGATGCAGTTCGTCGCGCTGCACTCGTGGGTTGCCAGTCGTGGTAGTGATGCCGAGAAGAACCGCAGCCTTCGCGAGATCTGCAGTCCTGCTCCGGTATAGGCCGCGTCCTCGAAGTCGATGATCGCGGCGATGCCTGCGCTGTCGTGGAGGATATTGGCCGACCGGAAGTCGCTATGAACGAGCTGCTGGTTCGGCTCCACATGACCGTCGCCAAACGTGAGTGGGTACGCCGCCAATGTTTCGTGCAGCCTCGCGAGCATGCGTCCCGCCGTCGAGACCTGTCCTGTGCCGACATCACGCATTGGAAGTGGTGAAGCACCTCGCAGGCGGTGCTTGAACCCTGTCAGTGGTCGCGGCGCAGGCCTTCGACAACGAACCTGCCTAGGCGCTCGGATCGTTCGTACCGATCAGGGGTGTCGGGAAGCGACCACAGTCCAGCGAGGCTCGCCAAGACATCCTCGGCATCCATGTCAGTGCCCAGCGACCCGTCGGCGGCACCGGCAGAGAGCAGCCGATCGAGCGCTGAGATGACGACCCCGCGCGCGGGTGGCCTCGCTTCGGCGGGCAGCGCGTGCAGCACGTCGGCGAGCGCGCGCTTGGTCCGGGCGTAGTCGACGAAACGGGCGACCCAGGCTGCCAGGGCATCGGCCCCGCTGCGCCCGTCGAGGATGTAGTCGACGTCGGCCAGTACCGCGATCTCGTCTTGGTAGGTGGCCGACACAAGTTCTTCGCGGGTTGCGAAGTTTCGGTACAGCGTGGCGATGCTGACGCCGGCCTCTTTCGCTATCGCTTCGAGCGGCAGGTTGATGCCGTGGCTGACGAACAGCGTCGCGGCTGCCTGTACCAACGCGTCCCGATTGCGTTGGGCATCCGCGCGGCGGGCGGGCGGGCCAGCAGTCACAGCGCTAAGCGTAGTGGACCTTCGTTTCTATGTTAGTTTCCAAACGTAGGAACCCTACGTTTCATGGAGGCGTCATGACCACCTTGCTCACCTCGCCGTTCAGCGCCGCATCCACAGCCGACGAGGTCGCCGACGGTATCGACCTCAGCGGTCGCACCGCGGTCGTCACTGGCGCGTCATCCGGCATCGGCATCGAGACCGCCCGCACCCTGGCCCGCCACGGCGCCGCGGTGACGCTGGCCGTCCGCGACACGGCAGCAGGCGAGCAGGCCGCAGCCAGCATCGACGGGGCTGTCGACGTGCGCCGGCTCGACCTCGCCGACCGCGCGTCAATTGCCGAGTTCGTCGCCGCTTGGGCCGGGCCGCTGCATCTGCTCATCAACAACGCCGGCGTGATGGCCCTGCAGGAGCGCACGCTCACCGCGGACGGTGTCGAGGCGCACTTCGCCACCAATCACCTCGGCCACTTCGCCCTGACGACCGGACTGCTGCCGGCGTTGCGGGCGGCCAGCGGAGCACGGGTCGTGTCGTTGTCCTCTACCGCGCACCTGCACTCCCCGGTGTTGTTCGACGACCTCGGCTTCGACTTCGTGCCCTACGACCCGTTCGTGGCCTATGGCCAATCCAAGACTGCCAATGCGCTGTTCGCGGTCGAGGCATCGCGTCGCTGGGCCGACGACGGCATCACTGTCAACGCCGTCATGCCGGGCGGCATCGCCACCAACCTGCAACGGCACGTCGATCCCGGCGTGCTCGCCGCGGCGCGGCGGGCGGCCGGCGCCGGCGAGGCGCTCAAATCGCCGCAGCAGGGTGCCGCCACCTCGGTATTCGTCGCGACATCTACGCTGCTGGCCGGCGTCGGCGGCCGCTACTTCGAGGACTGCCGGGAGGCACACATCGTCGCCTCGCGCGCCAACAGCGACGGGCGACACGGCGTCGCCGCTTACGCGCTCGACCCGAACAACGCGGCCCGGCTCTGGACCGTCAGCGAGCAGCTATTAGCCGAATGACAGCGTCCAAGTCCCCCGAGTAAGGCGCCTGTTAGTCCCACTAGTTTGTCCCACTAGCCGACCACCACCGCGTCGGTGCCCGCAGAGGATCGTTCAGCGACACGGCGACGAGGTGAAGAATGCAAGGTTGCGACGCCACTGCGGGGGCGACGGCCTGTGACACACGTTCGGTTAGCCTGCGGCGACTGTGTCGACACACAGCGTGTCGGCGCCCGACGCGCCGTCACTATCCGGCCGTGCGGGCTGCCAGCTCAGCAAGTCCCCGGGTTGACAATCGAGCACTGAACACAGTGCTTCCAATGTCGTGAACCGTACGGCCTTGGCTCGGCCGTTCTTCAACACAGCCAGGTTCGCCGCCGTGCTGCCGACCCGGTCGGCGAGGACACCGGCCGTCATCTTCCGGCGAGCCATCATGGCGTCGATGTCGACAACGATCGGCATTAGATCACCGCGTCGAGCTCGGCCTGCAAACGCGCGGTGCTGGCCTCGTTGTCCGCCGCCTGAACGAGGGCCTGGCCGGCAACAATGGCCAGTAAGCCGACCCCGGCGGCGATCACAGCTCCACCCAAGAACATGATCACGAATGTCGATGCGACGCGCCCCGGCCAGGTTGCGATAACGATGACAAGCCACACCGCGACGGCGCACGCCGCAGCCGCCGCCGTCGCCGTCGCGATGACTCGCATCCAACGTTGAGCAGCCGGCGCCGCACTGCGCCTCTGCCGTGACAGGGCAATCACTCGCCACAGGACAATGCAGATGGCTTGGACAGCACCCGCTCCGAGAAACAACCCCAGCCCCCACTGCGAGCGGCGGGAGCCGAAATCCGCATCAAGGTGTTCACGGATGAACCACAGCAAGGTCGCGGCCTGCCGGGGCCTACGTCGACCTGTCGTTGAACCCGCCCGGCGATCCGTCTCGGTAATCGACGCTGAGCGGGACGGTCTACCCAGGTCGCAATCAGTACCAATCCGTTGACTTATTAGCTTGCATGTTCGATAATGGACAGATGGCGGCGGGCTCATCAGCAGACACCGACACGGTGCGTGCGCTGGTCGCTGCCCTGAACTCGCTGAGCCCGGCGGTCGATGATGGCGACCGTATCGATCGGGTCCGACTGTTCGAGGAACTCAAGGCGGTCGCTGCCGCGGCACAGGCGGTCGAGTCGCGGGACTTCGAGGTCTCCCAGCGTGCTCAGCAGGCCATCGACGGGGTGCCCGTCAAGCAGCAAGGCCGCGGCATCGCCGCCCAGATCGGGTTGGCTCGGCGGATCTCGCCCTGGGCGGCGCAGCGCTACCTGGGCTGGGCCACGATCCTGCCCACCGAACTACCGCACACCTTCGCCGCGCTGCAAGCCGGGCGGATCACCGAATGGCGCGCCACCCTCATCGCACGCGAAACGATCTGGCTCTCCCGCCAGGACCGCGAGACGGTGGACGCCGAACTCGCCCCGCAGCTCGAAGCATGGAGCGACCGGCGGGTCGAAGCCGAAACCCGCAAAGCCGGCTACCGCCTGGACCCACAAGGATTCCTCGCCCGCGTCCGCGGTGCCGACAAAGACCGGCGGGTCACCATGCGGCCCGCACCCGATGCCATGGCCCGGTTGACTGCGCTGCTACCCGTCGCCCAAGGCGTCGCCACCTACTAGGCGCTGTGCCAGGCCGCCGACACCACCACCGCCGGCGGTGACGAACGCGGCCGCGGACAGATCATGGCCGACACCCTCGTCGAGCGCATCACCGGACAAGCCACCGCCGACGCCGTACCCGTCGAGATCGAACTCATCATGACCGACACCTCCCTGTTCGGCCCCAGCACTCACGGCGACGACACCCACACCGACATATCCGACGACGAAACGACCGAGGCCGCAGGGGCCGCCGAGGCCGACGAACCGGCCCTGCTGGTCGGGTTCGGACCCATCCCAGCCGGCCTGGCCCGCGAGATCGCTCTCGGCACCCTAGACAAAAGCGCAGACGACACCGCACGCCGCCAGATCCGCCGCCTGTTCCTACACCCCGCCACCGGGCAACTCGCCGCTATGGAATCCACCAGCCGGCTGTTCACGACCAACCAGCGCCGCTTCATCCGCTTCCGCGACCAGGGCCACTGCCGCACCCCCTGGTGCGACGCACCCATCCGCCACACCGACCACGTCAAACCCCACAGCCAAGGCGGCCAGACCCACACCGACAATGGAGCCGGCGCCTGCCAAGCGTGTAATCACGCCAAACAAGCCCCCGGCTGGACCACCCAGCCCGCACCCGACGGCAGCATCATCACCACCACCCCCACCGGACACCAATACCGCAGTCAACTACCCGATCCACCCGGCACAGCACCACGAGCACCTGACCTGGATCAACGACTGACCGCATTGCAGCAACGCGGACGCCTTGCCGCCTGAGCTGCGGCTTTAAGCTGATCGCGTGCAACCCGACAGCGCTCTCATCTCCGGCGAGGGTGTGCGGCTCGATCTCACTCGCGCCGGGATCGGGTCGCGCACGATTGCGGCCGCGATAGACGCCGTGCTGCAGTTCCTAGTCCTGACAGTGGTACTGCTGCTGGACGTTGCGGTGATCGGGTCGTCCGATGACGCCGCCGTCGCCGCGGTGCTGCTCGTCGAGACGGTGCTCGTCCTTGCCGGCTACCCGATCGTTGCCGAGTGGACGACGCGAGGGCGCACCGTCGGCAAGGCCTGCATGGGACTGCGGGTGGTGCGCGACGACGGGGGCCCGATCGGCTTCCGGCACGCCTTGGTCCGGGGCCTCGCCGGCCTGGTGCTGGAGAAACCGGGTTTGCTGTTCCCGCTGAGCACGATCGCCGGTGTCTTCACGACCGCGCTGAGCACGTCGGAGAAGCGCATCGGCGACATGATGGCGGGCACCGTCGTGTTGAACGAGCGCGCCGGCCGGCAGAACCTGGGCATCGCGCCATTGTGGGTACCGCCGCCGTTGCAGCCGTGGGCAATGACGCTGGACCTGCACCGCCTCGACGACGCGCTTGCGCTCCGGCTGCGCCAATTCGTCAGCCGCGCGAACGGGTTCACCTCGGCGGCGCAGTTCGCCCTCGGCGAGGACTTGCGGCGCCGGGTGCAGGCGGTGGTTGCTCCGCCGCCCCCGCCCGATGCGCCAACCCCATTCGTGTTGAGCGCGGTGCTCGTCGAACGACGGCGCCGGGCCGAACAACTGGTGCCGCCGCCGGCCTACCAACGCCCGGCGCCCTCGGCGGCGTCGTCGTTCGCAGCGCCCCATTGACAGACGAACGGGCCGGACCGCAGTGCGGTCCGGCCCGTCATCGGGGGGTGCAAGAACTTATTAGCGGCCGTTGCGGCAGCAACTCAGTACCGGTAGTGCTCCGGCTTGTAGGGGCCGGCAACGTCGACACCGATGTACTCGGCCTGCTGCTTGGACAGCGTGGTCAGCTTGGCGCCGACCGCGTCGAGGTGCAGCCGCGCAACCTTCTCGTCGAGGTGCTTGGGCAGCGTGGTGACGGTGGGCTTGCCGTCGACGATGTAGTTGTCGGGGTTCTTGTGGATCTCGATCTGGGCGATCGTCTGGTTGGCGAACGACGCGCTCATCACGAAGCTCGGGTGACCGGTGGCGTTGCCCAGGTTCAGCAGACGGCCCTCGGACAGCACGATGATCGAGTGACCGTCGGCGAACGTCCACTCGTGAACCTGCGGCTTGACCTCGACCTTGTGCACACCTGGGGTCTTGGCGAGCCCGGCCATGTCGATCTCGTTGTCGAAGTGACCGATGTTGCCGACGATCGCCTGGTGCTTCATCTTGGCCATGTCGTCGGCCATGATGATGTCCTTGTTGCCGGTGGTCGTGACGAAGATGTCGGCCTTGCCGACGACGTCCTCGAGCGTGACGACCTCGATGCCGTCCATGGCCGCCTGCAGCGCGCAGATCGGGTCGACCTCGGTGATGACCACGCGCGCACCCTGGCCACGCAGTGCGTCGACGCAGCCCTTGCCGACGTCGCCGTAGCCGAGAACGACGGCCATCTTGCCGCCGATCATGACGTCGGTGCCGCGGTTGATGCCGTCGATCAGCGAGTGGCGGCACCCGTACTTGTTGTCGAACTTGCTCTTGGTGACCGAGTCGTTGACGTTGATCGCCGGGAACAGCAGCGAACCGGCCTGCTCGAACTCGTACAGGCGGTGGACGCCGGTGGTGGTCTCCTCGGTGACGCCGATGATGTTGGCGCCCATACGGGTGTAGCGACCCGGGTGGTCGACGATCGAGCGTCGCAGCGTGTCGAGGATGACCACGTACTCCTCGGAGTCGGTGTCCTCGGGCTGCGGCACGACGCCGCCGGCCTCGTACTCGGTGCCCATGTGGATCAGCATCGTCGCGTCGCCACCGTCGTCGACGATGGAGTCCGGGCCGGTGCCGTCAGGCCAGGTCAGCATCTGCTCGGTGCACCACCAGTACTCCTCCAGCGTCTCGCCCTTCCAGGCGAAGACCGGGACGCCCTGCGGGTCCTCCGGGGTGCCGTCCTTGCCGACGACGATCGCGGCTGCGGCGTGGTCCTGGGTGGAGAAGATGTTGCAGCTGACCCAGCGCACGTCGGCGCCGAGGGCGGTCAGAGTCTCGATCAGCACGGCGGTCTGCACCGTCATGTGCAGCGAGCCGGCGACCTTCTTGCCCTTGAGCGGCTGCGAGGGGCCGAACTCCTTGCGCAGCGCCATCAGGCCCGGCATCTCGTGCTCGGCGAGGTCGATCTCCTTGCGACCGAACGCGGCGAGGCTGAGGTCGGCGACCTTGAAGTCGGTCACGCTGCCGGCTGAGTCGGCCGTGAGGGTGGTAGTCACATGCACTCCTTCTGAGAAGTCTGGGCGAGCTGCGGTCTGAACGCCGGTTCCTGGCGGGGCCGAGAACGTGTCCGGGATTGCGAGGCGGCGGTAGATCCCGGCGCCCGGTGGTGCGGAGGAACGATGAAGCGGTCCGAACCAGTCGTCGACGGCCCGGGCGACCTGCGGATCGGTACGCATCCGCAGCTCGAAGACGATATCTCCGATGCCGAGCCCGTGAGAGTCGATCAGTTCCCGCAGCTTCTGCAGGCGATCGATCTGACGCGGGCCGTACTGCCGGTGACCACCCGGACTGCGCAGGGCGGCGACGAGGCCGGCCTGCTCGAGATAGCGCAGCATCCGCTGCGACCAACCGGTCGCTGCGGACGCCTGCTGAATGGTCAACGACTGCATCACGTACAAACTTACCACGATCGTGTCAGGTTTGCCGTCCCGACGCGCGCAACAAGGCCCGCTACCGACGACGAACGCCCCCTCCGGCAAGCAGGAGAGGGCGTTCGGGACGGACAGGATCAGTTGCCGGAACCCTTACGGGCCGCCTTCAGGAATTCCCGGTTCATGTTGATGATGCTCGAGAACGGGATGCCCTTCGGGCACGAGGCGACGCACTCGCCGACGTTGGTGCAGCCGCCGAAGTCCTCGGCGTCCATCTGGCCCACCATGCCGAGCGTGCGGGACGTGCGCTCCGGCTGACCCTGCGGCAACAGGTTCAGTGCGGTGATCTTGGCCGACGTGAACAGCATGGCCGCACCGTTCGGACAGGCCGCGACGCAGGCGCCACAGCTGATGCAGGTGGCGTTCTCGAAGGAGCGATCGGCATCGGCCTTCGGCACCGGGGTGGAGTGCGCCTCGGGCGCCGAGCCGGTCGGCGAGGTGATGTAGCCGCCGGCCTGGATGATCCGGTCGAAGGCGGTGCGGTCGACGACGAGGTCCTTGATGACCGGGAACGCCTTGGCCCGCCACGGTTCGACGTCGATGACGTCGCCGTCGGCGAACGCGCGCATGTGCAGCTGGCAGGTGGTGGTCTGCTCCGGCCCGTGCGCGCGGCCGTTGATGACAACGCCACAGGAGCCGCAGATGCCCTCGCGACAGTCGTGGTCGAAGGCCACCGGCTCGCCCCCGGACAGGATCAGCTGCTCGTTGAGCTGATCGAGCATCTCGAGGAAGGACATCTCCGGGGTGATGCCGTCGATCTGGTAGTCGACCATCTTGCCGTCGGCGTCGGGGTCGTGCTGACGCCAGACCCGAACGGTCAACGACATCCCGCGCTCGCCGTCGCTGGCGGCGTCGGGGTCCTTCGTGTCAAGCGCGCTGCTCATGCATAACTCCGTTGTGCGAGATGGACGTGATCGAAGACGAGGTCTTCCTTGTGCAGGACCGGCTTGCTGTTCTCGCCGACCCACTCCCACGCAGCGGCGTAGCTGAAGTGGTCGTCGTCGCGCTCGGCCTCGCCGTCCGCGGTCTGGTGCTCCTCGCGGAAGTGCCCGCCGCAGGACTCCTCGCGGTGCAGGGCGTCGAGGCACATCAGCTCGCCGAACTCGAGGAAATCGGCGACCCGGTTGGCCTTCTCGAGCTGCTGGTTGAGTTCCTCGCCGGTGCCCGTGACCTTGACCGACTTCCAGAACTCGGTGCGCAGCTCGCGGACCCGGTCGATGGCCTTGCGCAAGCCACCCTCGTTGCGGGCCATGCCGCAGTAGTCCCACATCAGCAGACCGAGCTCCTTGTGGAAGGAGTCGACGGTGCGGGTGCCGTCGATGGACAGCAGCGTCTCGATGCGGCGCCGCGTCTCGGCCTCGACCTCGGCGACTGCCGGGGCGGTGGGATCGACGTCCTTGATCCCGCCCTGGGCGATGTAGTTGTTCAGCACCGGCGGCAGGACGAAGTAGCCGTCGGACAGGCCCTGCATCAGCGCGGACGCACCGAGCCGGTTGGCACCGTGGTCGGAGAAGTTGGCCTCGCCGATCACGAACAGCCCGGGAATGGTGCTCTGCAGGTCGTAGTCGACCCACAGCCCGCCCATCGTGTAATGGACGGCCGGGTAGATGCGCATCGGCACCTCGTACGGGTTCTCGGCCGTGATGCGCTGGTACATGTCGAAGAGGTTGCCGTACTTGGCGGCAACGGTCTTGCGGCCCATCCGCTCGATCGCGTCGGCGAAGTCGAGGTACACGCCCTGCCCGCCCGGCCCGACGCCGTTGCCCGCGTCGCACTGGTTCTTGGCCGCACGCGAGGCGATGTCGCGTGGGACCAGGTTGCCGAACGCCGGGTAGATGCGCTCGAGGTAGTAGTCGCGCTCGTCCTCGGGGATCTCGTTGGGCGGACGGGTGTCGTCGCCCTTCTTCGGCACCCAAATACGGCCGTCGTTGCGCAGCGACTCACTCATGAGCGTCAACTTGCTCTGGTGCTCGCCCGAGCGCGGGATGCACGTGGGGTGAATCTGGGTGTAGCAGGGGTTTGCCAGGTAGGCACCACGCTTGTGCGCACGCCAGATGGCGGTGGCGTTCGAGCCCTTGGCGTTCGTCGAGAGGTAGAAGACGTTGCCGTAGCCGCCAGTGGCCAGCACGACCGCATCGGCCAGGTAGGTCGTGATCTTTCCGGTGACGAGGTCGCGGGCCACGATGCCGCGTGCCCGACCGTCGACGATGACGAGGTCGAGCATCTCGGTGCGGGTGTGCATGTCGATGTTGCCGAGCGAGATCTGCCGCTCGAGTGCCTGGTAGGCGCCGATCAGCAGCTGCTGGCCGGTCTGGCCGCGCGCGTAGAAGGTGCGCTGCACCTGCACGCCGCCGAACGAGCGGGTGTCGAGCAGGCCGCCGTACTCGCGGGCGAAGGGCACGCCCTGGGCCACGCACTGATCGATGATGTTGGCCGATACTTCGGCGAGGCGGTAGACGTTCGACTCACGAGAGCGGAAGTCGCCGCCCTTCACGGTGTCGTAGAACAGCCGGTAGGTGGAGTCACCGTCGTTGCGGTAGTTCTTGGCCGCGTTGATACCGCCCTGCGCGGCGACGGAGTGCGCCCGACGCGGGGAGTCCTGGAAGCAGAACTGGATGACGTGGTAGCCCTGCTCGGCGAGCGTCGCGCCGGCCGAGCCGCCGGCCAGACCGGTGCCCACAATAATGATCTTGTGCTTACGACGGTTGGCCGGATTCACCAGCTTGGCGTCGAACTTGCGCTGGGTCCAACGCTTCTCGATGTCGACGTCGGGTGCCTTGGCGTCAGCGATCGCGTCACCGACGTCGTACAGGTCGGTGTGCGCGCTACCGAGATTGCTCAGCGGATTGTGCATGGCGTCTCCTTCGTTCCAGGTGCGCCGATCATGCGGATCCCATTCATGACACGAGCCCGATCATGACGCCGACCGGCACTGCGATGAAACCGACACTGATGATGAAAGCCAGGGCTGCGCCCGAGGTCTCGACGATGCGCCGGCGCGCCACGTTCTGCGTGTAGCCGAGCGTCTGCGCGGCACTACGGAATCCGTGGTTGATGTGCAGCCCGAGCATCACCATGGCCACGATGTAGATGATGTTGATCCACCAGACCTGGAAGTCCTTGGTGATGTTGTGGTACGGCTTGCCCTCCTCGAAGTCCGGGTTCAGGACACCGGCCGAGAGGTCGAGGATGTGCCAGATGATGAACAGCAGCAGGATGATCCCGCCGGTGCGCATCGTCCGGGTGGGGAACGTGGCGCGGGGCCGCAGGCCGTGCGAGTAGCTGACCGGCCGCGACTTGGCGTCGCGCTTGGACAGTTGCGCAGCCGCTGTGATGTGCAGGATCAGCGCCACGACGAGTACCGCCCGCTGGATCCAGAGGTACCAGGCGCCGTGCAGGACCGGCTCGCCGATGGTGCGGAGCCAGCCCGCGTAGTGATCGAACTCCTTGGGGCCGAAGAAGATCTTCAGGTTGCCCAGCATGTGCAGCAGCAGGAACGCGATCATGAGCAGTCCGGTGACCGCCATGACCGTCTTCTTGCCGATAGAGGAGTCCCACAGAGTTCGCACGGTTCCGCGCGACTGAAAGTCGATGGCCACGAACAAAAGATATTCCTGTGGTGACCATTGGTCAAAGAGATCTAGTACGCACTCTCGATAGGCTGTAGCTATGCAGCTGCACCAGTTGGCCTACTTCGTGGCTGTTGCCGAGACCAGACACTTCACTCGCGCCGCGCACCGCATGGGCGTGACCCAACCCTCGCTGTCCCAGCAGATCCGGGCCCTCGAGGCCGACCTGGGCGCCGCGCTGCTGCACCGCATCCGCGGCAACGTGACCCTCACCGACGCCGGGGAAGCACTGCTGCCCGTGGCCCGACGGATCCTGGCCGACGTCGACGCGGCCCGGCGTGAGATTCGCGACGTAGCCGATCTCGGCCGCGGCCGGGTCCGCCTCGGGGCGACGCCGAGCCTGTGCACCGGCCTGCTGCCCATGATGCTGGCGCGCTTTCGCGACCGGGCACCGAACGTCGAGATCGTCATCCACGAGAGCGGCTCGCGCGACCTGCAGAACGAACTGGCCGAGGGCGCCCTGGATCTCGCGTTGATCATCGACCCGCGGGTGCAGGACGATCCGGCTCTGCGCACGGTCGCGTTGCTGGACGAGCAGCTCGTCGTAATCTCCACGCGCTCGAGGCCCCGCCCGGTACGCAGCAAACACCTGTCCGTCGCCGACCTCGAGGGGCGGCCGCTGGTCATGTTTCGCAGCGGCTACGACCTGCGCGAGACCACCGTGGCGGCCTGCGTCGCGGCCGGGTTCACCCCCACGTTCTCCGTCGAGGGCGGCGAGATGGACGCGGTGCTGGAGTTCGTGCACGCCGGGCTCGGGCTGGCCGTCGTGCCCAGCACGGTGGCCTCGGCCCGGTACTGGACGACACCGTTCACCCCACCCGGCATACGGCGCACGGTCCTGCTGGCCGAACGCGCCGACATCGAGCCGCCACGTGCGGCGCGTGCCCTGCACGACAGCATCATCGAGTTCCTGCAGCGCGCGGTCGAGACCGACAGCCTACCGTCAGGCGTGCAGGCGCTGACCTGACCTCAGTCGGGTGCCATCGGCACGGTCACGCCGGCGGCCGCGGCGAACACCGTGCCCTTGCCCTCGACCGGCACCGATTCGTCTGCCGCGGGCACGAACGCGGCGTAGCCCGGGGTCAGCACCGACCCGCCGACGGCGACCGTCCCGGCCGTGCACAGCACGACCCAGGGCTCGTCGTCGCCCAGCGTCACCAGCCCGTCGACCGCAAAGGGCACCAATCGGAAGTCCGGCACCGGAACGGCGAAGACACCGTTCGTCGCGCGCCAGCGGGGGTCCGGTAGCTCGCTGAAATCGGTGACCTTCAGGAGCTCGGCGACGTCCACGTGCTTGCCGGTCAGGCCGCAGCGCAACACGTTGTCGCTGTTGGCCATGATCTCGATACCGGTGCCACGCAAGTAGGCGTGCACGTTGCCGGCGCCCAGGTAGATCGCCTCGCCGGGGTCCAGGCGCACGTAGTTGAGCAGCACAGCGAGCACGACGCCGACGTCGCCAGGAAAGTCCGTCGAGGTGAGCTCGACGACGCGGGCGAGGTCGCTGTGCCGGCCCAACCCCTCGGCGGCCGCCGTCAACGCAGCCACCAGAGACCCGGCGTCGTCGTGTTCGAGCACGGCCGTGAAGGCGGTACGCAGCGGGTCGGGACCGGCCAGGGCTGCGGACAGGAACTCGAGCTCGGGCACGGCGAGCTCGGTCAGCAGCGCACGTGTCTCGACGACCGGACGGAACCCGCACAGCGCCTCGAACGGTGTCAGCGCGCAGATCAGCTCGGGCTTGTGGTTCGGGTCGCGGTAGTTGCGGTTCGGGTCGTCGCGCGGCACGCCGGCAGCGTCCTCGGCGGCGAACCCGGCATGCGCCTGCTCGCGGGTGGGGTGCACCTGGATGGACAGCGCCTTGTCGGCGGCGAGCACTTTGAGCAGGAAGGGCAAGCGCTCGCCGAAGCGCTCGACGACCGACGAGCCGAGGGCCTGCAACGGGTCGGCGGCGATGATCTCGTCGAGGGTGGCACCGTGATCGGGCGCGGTGGACGGGTCGTCGGGGTGGGCGCCGAACCAGAGCTCGGCAAGGGGGCGGCCGTCGGGTTCGACGCCGAGCAGCTCCGGGATGGCGGTGGGCGAACCCCAGTCGTAGCGGCGCAGTGCCCCCTCGAGCCGAACGACGCTCATAGGCGAGCGCTGCGGTCGAGGTCGGGTTCCAGATAGATGACGCGTGCCGTCGGGACGGCGTCCCGAACGCGGGACTCGGCCGCGTCGATGGCGTTGGCGACGTCGGCAAGGTCTGCGCCGACGGGCATGGCGAGCTTCGCGCCGACAAGCAGCTCTTCCGGGCCGAGGTGCAGGGTGCGCAGGTGGATGACGCGCTCGACACCGCTGGTCGAGCCATCGCCGACGAGCGCCTGCTCGATGGCCGTCACCTCTACCGGCGCGGCGGACTCGCCGAGCAGCAGGCTCTTGGTCTCGACCATGAGGACCACGGCGACGACGAGAAGCAGCACGCCGATCGCGCAGGTGCCGATGCCGTCCCAGACCGGCTCGTCGGTGAGCTGCGACAGCCCGACGCCGAGCAGGGCAAGCACGAGGCCGGTCAGTGCGGCGATGTCCTCCAGCAAGACGGCCGGCAATTCCGGCACCTTTGCGTGCCGGATGAAGCCGAACCAGGTGTCGTCACCCTTGTGGTGCCGGGACTCCACAACGGCGGTGCGCAGCGAGAAGCTCTCCAGGCCGATGGCCACGAGCAGCACGACGTAGGCCACGACCGGGCTGTCGAGGTGGTGCGGCTCGCGGATCTTCTCCACGCCCTCGTAGAGCGCGAACAGGCCGCCGAGCGAGAACAGCATCAGCGCGACGAGGAAGGCATAGACGAAGCGCTCGCGACCATACCCAAAGGGATGGTCCTTGTCCGCGGCGCGTTTGGCCTTCTTTCCGCCCAGCAGCAGCAGCCCCTGGTTGCCCGAGTCGACGACCGAGTGCACGCCCTCGGCGAGCATTGACGACGACCCGGTGATCGCGAACGCGCTGAATTTGATCACCGCGATACCCAGGTTGGCGCCGAGCGCCGCGATGATCGCCTTGGAGCCGCCGCCGGAACTCATGACTCCCGCTCGGCCGGCCCGCGGGCACCCGGGTCCAGGCCCATGCCGAGCGCGAGGTAAGACGCGGTGAAGTCCCCGAAGGCAGTGGCCGCAGCGAAACGGGCCAGCGGTTCGCCGCTCGGCACGTCCACGCCGGACGCGGTGATTCCAAGGGCGGACGCGAGCGAGCGCAGCGCGGAGGCCGCGCGCCGAGCAGCGACCTCGTCGAGCTGGAGCTGCGCATCGGTGCGCTCGCCGAGCAACGGGTCGTCGGCGGCGCCGTCGTCACCGACCACCACCAGCCTGGGACGGGGCGGGCCGAAGTCGTCCACGCGGTCGCGGAAAAAGGTGTCCTCATCCGGCGCCGGCTCGACTCCGCGCAGCAGCGCGCCGGCGCGGGCAACGCCGCCGGGCAACGTCACCGACACCGACGCGACGCCGGCGAACTGCTGCACCGCGTCGGAGATCGCGCGCGCCGCGACGCCGGCGAGCACGCCGGCGCCGGCGATCAGCGGCGTCGCATCGGCGAATTCGACGGCCAGCGCCTTGGCCGGGCTGGTGAAGGCCTCGCCGTGCGGGCGGTTGAGCTCGGCCTGCTGGTCGAGGGCTTCGGCGATCTCGACGAGCAGGCTCTGCGGCACCTGGTGCAGGCCCAGCGCGTCGAGAGCCTGCAGCAGCGGCGTCAGGATGGACCAGCGAGCGGCGCGCGGGTTCAGCTCGCGCGGGAGCTCGTGCAGCGGGATTCGACCAGCGGCGGCCACGGCGACCTGGCTGCCGGCCGGCGCCACGACGGCCATCACCAGGCCGCGTTGAACACCCTGGGCGACCAGCTGGGCGAGGCGCGGGTGCCGGCCGTCGACCGAGCCGACCAGCAGCGCATCGGCCGGGCCGGCCCAGCGCGGCAGCTCGACGCCGTCCCAGACCAGCGCGGGGGTGCGGGCGCAACTGAGGCGGGTGATGAGTCGCGCTCCGGCTGACGGCATGCAGTCGGTGGCCACCAGCAGGGCGCGGGGGAGATCCGTGCCGCGCAGCGACTCGACCCCGAAGTCGACTGCTGTCTCGACGGCCCGGCGCACCTGCGCGCCGGCCGTGGCCAAAGACCACAGCAGACGGCTCTGGTCACGCTGCTCGAGGCGTGCCGGCTCGTCGAGCAGCAGCTCGTCAAAGCTCATATGCCGTCATTCGTCCCCTGCGGCGACGCCCGCGCCGTTCGGGCCGGGGGTGGCGTCGTCGAGCAACAGCACCGGGATGCCGTCATCGACCGGGTAACGCGTCGCGCAGAAGGTGCAGACCAGCGTCTCCGCGCCGTCGTGCGTCTCCTCGCGCAGCGGAGCGTGGTCGTCGCTCGGGCAGGCGAGGATGGCAAGCAGCGTCGAGTCGAGGGCCATGGCAACCGTCCTGTCAGCCGCGGATGACCGCGAGCGCCTCGTCGCGCGTCGCGGCCATCACCTGGTCGGTGGAACCTTCGACGTTCAGCCGCAGCAGCGGTTCGGTGTTGGACGCGCGCAGGTTGAACCACGACCCGTCCGACAGCTCGACGGTCAGCCCGTCGAGCTCGTCGACCTCAACCGCCCGGTCAGCGAACACCGTCCGGATCGCCTCGACCCGACCGGCTTGGTCGTCGACGGTGGAGTTGATCTCGCCTGAGGCGACATAGCGGGAGTACTCGGCAGTGATCTCGGCCAGGCTACGCGGCTGCTCGCCCAACGCCGCGAGCACGTGCATAGCGGCGAGCATGCCGGTGTCGGCGAACCAGAAGTCGCGGAAGTAGTAGTGCGCGGAGTGCTCACCGCCGAAGACTGCATTCTCGCGGGCCATCTCGGCCTTGATGAACGAGTGGCCGACCCGGGTACGCACCGGCCGGCCGCCGTGCTCGGCGACGATCTCGGGTACCGCGTGCGAGGTGATCAGGTTGTGGATGATCGCCGACCCCGGTGACTTGGCGAGTTCTCGGGTCGCGACCAGCGCGGTGATCGCACTGGGCGACACGGCCGCGCCGTCGGCGTCGACGACGAAGCACCGGTCGGCGTCGCCGTCGAAGGCCAGCCCGATGTCGGCACCGACCTCGACGACCTTGCGCTGCAGGTCGACCAGATTGGCGGGCTCGAGCGGATTGGCCTCGTGATTCGGGAACGTGCCGTCCAACTCGAAGTAGAGCGGCACGATCTGCAGGGGCAGTGCTGTCAGCGCCGCGTCGCCGAGCACAGCGGGCACCGTGTAACCGCCCATGCCGTTGCCGGCATCGACGACGACGGTCAACGCGCGGATCCCGGACAGGTCGACGAGGCCGCGCAGGTACTCGGCGTAGGCGCTCAACAGGTCGACCCGCTCGACATCAGCGACGGCGCCGACGCTCTGCGGGATCTCGCCGTCGAGGTAGGCCCCCGCGCGTTCGCGGACCTCGGCCAGGCCGGTGTCCTGACCAATGGCCACCGCGCCGGCTCGGCACATCTTGATGCCGTTGTACTGCGCCGGATTATGGCTCGCGGTGAACATCGCGCCGGGCAACGCCAGATGGCCCGACGCGAAATACAGCATGTCCGTGGAGCCGAGCCCCGCCTCGACGACGGACGCCCCGCGCTGCATCGCTCCCTGCGCGAACGCCCGCGCAAGTCCCGGACCGGACTCCCGCATGTCGTGCGCGGTCACGATGCGCTCGGCTTCGACGACATCGACGAACGCGGCCCCGAGCGCGCGGGCGATGTTCTCGTCGAACTGATCAGGCACGACGCCGCGGACGTCATAGGCCTTCACCAGTGCCGAGAGGTCCACATACGGAGCCTACCGACCCGCGTCGGGCGCGGTCAGTGGGACGGCGGCACCACGCGCAGGTGGCCGCGCCGGCCGGTGAGGGCGTCGCCGTCTGCAGTGCGGGTGACGGTCTCGGCTCGGCCGGCCTCGCGCACGGCGTCGGCCAGCGCCTCGAGGTCGTCGGCGTGCGGGATCGGGGACGGGAAATCCCCCACATGGCGCATGACCTCCCACCCCCGCGGGACGGTCAGGCGCACCGCATGTTCCTCGCACAGGTCGTAGGAGTGCGGCTCGGCGTAGGAGGCCAGCGGCCCGACCACGGCGGTCAGATCGGCGTGGGCATAGGTGAGGGTCGCGACCGCAGGACGAGCGCACGCGGTTCTCGTGCACCGCCGGACATGCATCACGCGGCCCCCTTCACGAGATCGCACTGTATCCCCGCGCCCGGCACGGACCCGGCTCATCCGTACGGATCATCCGACCGTGTCGTCGATAGAGTGGGTGCATGCGTTCCGAGAGCCGGTCCCCGCGGCGCTCGGCCCGTCCGCCTCGCCGCCGCGATCGCCGCGGGCGCGGCGTGCGCGGGCAGCTGGCGCCGGTGGGCGTCCCGTTGCACCGCACGCCCGGTGAGGTGTTCGACGATCTGGTGATGGATGCCGTCGACGAGATCGAGGAACACTGGGGCGCGAGCGCCGAGCAGCTCTCCGAGCTGGAGTTCGCCGTCGAGGACGTTCCGTCGGCCGAGGCAGACCTGGAGTTTGCACCCGACGTGGTGCTCGACCGCGGGGTGCCGCTGGGCCGCCTGTTCCGCGACGGCCTGCCCGAGATTGCGCAGCCGGTGATCGTCGTCTACCGGCGCCCGATCGAGGCACGCGCGATCGACGAGGACGACCGCGCCGACCTGGTCTTCATGGTCGTCGTTGACCTTGCCGCTGAATTCCTGGGCCGGGACCTCGGCGATCTCGACGAGTTCGACTGAGAGTTTCAGACGGCGCGGTTCAGACGGCGCGGCGCTTGAGGCGCCGGCGCTCGCGTTCGGAAAGCCCGCCCCAGATGCCGAAGCGCTCGTCGTTCTCGAGGGCGTACTCGAGGCATTCACTGCGTACCTCGCACCCGGTGCAGATCTTCTTCGCCTCGCGCGTGGAGCCGCCCTTCTCAGGGAAGAACGCCTCGGGATCGGTCTGGGCGCACAGCGAGCGTTCCTGCCAGCTGGCCTCCTCGGGCAGGCCAAAGATTTCGGCGAGCAGCTCGCCGTCAACGGTTCCAGTCAGTTCCGTCACGACGGCCTCCGAGGGTTTGCAAATAATGACAACACCCAAATTACACGCGTGTTGTTCACGTTCGTCAACCCGGTGCCGGGCAATTTCAAGCGCGACACGCCGGGCAATCCGATAACGTGTCCGGTTTGGACCGGAAAGCGCGTCGACCAAGGACGGCAGTTCACTCCGCGGCCGCGCGCGCCAAGGCATCCAGCACCTCGGCGACGACCGGGCGGTCGGCGACACTGGCTCGGGCCACGGCCAGCAATCGCCGGGTCAGGGCCGGTTCGCGCAGTCGCTGAACGTGTACGTCCGCCGCACCGACGGCTACCGAGCGGCGCGGGAGCACGGCCACCCCGTGCCCGTCGGCAACGGCTCGGACGAGCAGCAACATGTCGTCGGTCTCCCACCGCACCTGCGGCTCGAAGCCGGCGGTGCGGCAGGCCGCCCGCACCGCACGCCCGCACGCGGCATCCTCGGGCGGCATGACCCACGAGGCGTCGGCGAGGTCGGCGATCGCCGCCGCGCGACGGCTGCGGGGAGCGGCCGGACGTACGACGACGAGCGGCTCGGTGCACAGCTCGCGCACCACGGCGTGCTCGGGCAGCGCCAGCGGCACATAGTCGTACTCGTCCACGACGGCGAGGTCGACGTCCCCGGCCAGCAGCAGCCCCAGGCCGCGCTCGGGTTCGGCCGAGAGCACCGTGACCACCACCCGCGGATGCCGCTCCCGCAGCTCGCCGACCGCGCTCGACACAACCGTCGCCGCTCCACTGGCCACCGACGCGACGGACACCGGCCCGCTGACCGAACCGGCCAGTCGCTCGAGGTCGGCGCGAGCGGTGCCCAGGAGGTCGAGCACCTCACCGGCCCGCACGGCCAGCGCGTGGCCGGCGCCCGTGAGGACTACCCCACGGGGCGACCGGTCGACCAGTGCCGCACCCGTCTCACGCTCGAGCAGGGCCAGCTGCTGGGAAACGGCGGGCGCCGTCAAGTCCACCGCGCGGGCCGCGGCGGCGATCGACCCGCGCAACCCCACCTCGCGCAGGAGGCGCAGCCGGCCGACGTCGAGCGGGATGTCGGACGCCCTGCTGGTCATAAGCTCAACTTACGACATAATCTGAACAGACATAAGTCCAAGGAGAGTGTGATGAGCCTGCCCACCCACGACGCATTGACCGCCGAGACGGCGACGGTTCTCGAGCGGCTCGGCGTGCCCGCGCTGGGCGCAGAAGGCAACCTCGCTGCGCGCAGCCCGATCACCGGCGGCGAGCTCGGCCGGTTGACGGCGCATTCCGCGAGCGAGGTGGCCGCCCTCATCGAAGCTGCCTCCAGTGCCTTCTACACCTGGCGCGCCGTGCCCGCGCCGGCGCGCGGCCAGCTCGTACGCGAGCTCGGCCTGCTGCTGCGCGAGCACAAGGCAGACCTCGGCGCGCTGGTGTCCATCGAGGCCGGCAAGATCCGCTCCGAGGGCCTGGGCGAGGTGCAGGAGATGATCGACATCTGCGACCTTGCCGTCGGGCTGTCGCGTCAGCTCACCGGGTTGACGATCGCCTCCGAGCGGCCCGGCCACCGGATGATGGAGCAGTGGCACCCGCTCGGGGTCGTCGGGATCATCAGCGCCTTCAACTTCCCGGTGGCGGTCTGGTCGTGGAACGCTGCCCTCGCCCTGGTGTGTGGCGACGCGGTGGTGTGGAAGCCGTCGGAGAAGACGATCCTGACCGCGCTGGCCTGCCAGGCCCTTCTCGCCGAGGCCGCCCGCCGGGTCGGCGCGCCGGCAGCCATCTCGTCGGTTGTCCTCGGCCGCGCCGACGTCGGCGAGGCGCTGGTCGACGACCCGAGGGTCGCCCTGGTCAGTGCCACCGGTTCGACGCGCATGGGGCGTGCCGTGGCACCGCGCGTCGCGGGCCGCTTCGGCAAGCTGTTGCTCGAACTGGGCGGCAACAACGCAGCCGTGGTCGCGCCGTCGGCCGACCTCGACCTCACTGTCCGCGGCCTGGTGTTCTCCGCCGCCGGTACGGCCGGCCAGCGTTGCACCAGCCTGCGCCGCGTCATCGTGCACGAGTCCATCGCCGACGAGCTCTGCCACCGGCTGACCGCGGCGTACGAGACGCTGCTGATCGGTTCACCGCTGGCCGACGGCACCCTCGTCGGGCCGCTGATCGATGAGGCGTCCTACCGCGGCTACACCGAGGCCATCGAGAAGGCCATCGCCAACGGCGGCGAGGTGTTGGTGGGCAACGAGCGAGTGCTCGCCGACGACGCACCCGATGCCTATTACGTGCGCCCGACGATCGTGCGGATGCCTACCCAGAGCGAGATCGTGCGGGCCGAGACGTTCGCGCCGATCCTCTACGTCATGACGTACTCGGACTTCGAGGACGCGCTTGCCATGCACAACCAGGTGCCGCAGGGCCTCTCGTCGTCGATCTTCACCCTGAACGTCCGGGAGGCCGAGCGGTTCGTCAGCGCCGACGGGTCGGACTGCGGGATCGCGAACGTCAATATCGGCCCGTCCGGGGCCGAGATCGGCGGTGCGTTCGGCGGCGAGAAGGAGACGGGCGGTGGCCGGGAGTCCGGCTCCGACGCCTGGCGTGCGTACATGCGGCGGGCCACGAACACCGTTAACTACTCCACCGAGCTGCCGTTGGCGCAAGGCGTCGAGTTCGGCTGATCGCGTCGCATCGCGCCGGACAATTAGGGACGACACCCAACCTGCCGCGCCGCTGCTGCCGTATACGTGACGTCGGGCAGCAGAGGGGCAGCGGATGACGTCGAGCGCACGGAGCCGGGAGTCGGCTGACGCGCGCCCAGGCGTCGTCGACGTCCCGCTCGACTTCGCGGCGCACCGCAGCACGATGTTCCGGTTTGCGGTCACGTTGAGCTCGCTCGACGATGCTGACGACCTGGTGCAGGACGCGCTGGCCCGGGCCTGGACGAAGCGCGCGCAGTTCGATCCGGACCGCGGCTCGCTGCGCTCCTGGCTGCTGGCCATCGTCGCCGACCAGGCCCGCAGCCGATGGCGACGGCGACGTCCCGTTGAGGAGCTGCTCGACCCAGGCGCGTTGACCGTGCCCGGCGCCGACACCTCGACGCCGCACTCGGCAGACCTGCACGCCGCGATCCGCCGGCTGCCGCCGCGCCAGCGCGCCGCGATCGTGCTGCACCACTTCGTGGACCTGTCGGTGGTCGACGCCGCCGCGGTCATGGGTTGTTCGGCCGGCACCGTGAAGTCGACGCTGCACGATGCCCGCGCCGCCCTCGCGCACGCGTTGGGAGAGTCCTATGCCACCGATTGACGAGCTGCTGCGCGGCGAGGGCGAGCGCTGGCGCGCCGAGGTCGACGCCCGCGGCGAGAGGGACGCACGGGCGTCGTCCCGTGCTGCTGACCCGCGATTGACGCGCCGACGCGTGCTGGGTTGGTCGGCGTCGCTGGCCGGTGCGGCGGCTACGGTGACCCTGCTCGGTGCGCTGATTGCGCACGGTGGGACCAGCGAGGGAGGCAGCAGTTCTGCCTCCCGCGCCGACGCCGGGGGCGCCGGATCGGCCGCGGCGTCGACGGTCGCTGCTGCACCGTCGTGTGCCGGACCGTCGCTACGCATCGTCGACCCGCGGGCAGCGGTCCCGAAGGTTGCTCGGGGTCAGGTGCTGGTCGTCCAGGGCACCGGCTACGTCGGCGACTGCATCGACACCGTTACGACCGGTGCCCTGCCGACGTCACCTCCGCTCCGAGCGGTGGACGTCCGGCTGAGCACCGCCGACCTCCGCACAGTCCTGGTCGCGCGCGCCCGTCCGAGCAGCAGCAAGGCGTCGTTCACCGTCCGCGTACGCGTGCCGGTCGACGCAGCCGTCGGCCCGGCCGTGCTCACCGACGGACGCGGCCACAAAGCCCGCCTCACCATCGTTGCTCGCTGAATCGGGGAACCTCATGAATCACCGCACCGTCGCCCTCGCAGCACTGGCCGCCGGCAGCCTCGCACTCGTCGCCGGTTGCACGTCAGGATCATCCGGCGGCTCGTCCGCGAGCTCGTTCGGCGGCGACAACGCAGGTGGAGGGGCGGCGACGGCGGCACCGGCGGCGGCCGCGTCGGCGGGCCCCGCACGGACGGGCGACGTCGCCTCGAGCGCCGTCGCCCCGACATCGCTCATCCTGACCGGCGCCGTCTCGCTGTCCGTTAGGTCCGACGCCGCCGTGGGTGCCGCCGCCACCCGCGCCACCGGGATCGCCGACGGCAGCGGCGGACGGGTCGACGCGGACTCCCGCACCGCGCCGACCCGGCAAGGCGAGCCGGCCAGCGCCACCCTGGTGCTGCGCGTCCCGAACGCCGCCCTCCCCGCGGTGCTGACCAGGCTCGCGTCGCTCGGCACCGTCCGCTCGCAGGAGCTGCAGACCAAGGATGTCACCGCTCAAGTAGCCGACGTGACGTCCCGCGTGACGAGCGCGCGCGCGGCGATCGCCGGCTTGAACCGTCTCTACGCCCGGGCCGAAACGGTCCGCGACCTCATTACGGTCGAGTCGTCGCTCGCCGCGCGGCAGAGCAACCTCGAAGCGCTCGAGGCGCAACAGCGCACCCTGACCGCGCAAACCAGCCTGGCCACGATCACGTTGTCGATCGACGTGCGCGCCAGGGCGGCGGCGAAGCATCACCAGCGCAGCGGATTTGTCGGCGGCCTGCACAACGGCTGGCACGCATTCACCTCGGCCGCGCATGCCGTCGCCACCGCAGCAGGCGCGGTACTGCCCTTCGCAGCGCTGGCCGTGGTCGTCGCTGCGGCGGGGTGGCTCGTCGTCCGCCGCCGCCGGGTTCCGACGCCGCCGAGCACGGATTCCGTCGTCTAAAGGTCCGCGAGCTTGCGGAAGTCCCAGCTGGTGATCTTGGTGGGGACGATGCGCAGCCAGCCGTGCCGCTGGTCATGGAACATCTCGCCGTCGTTGGCCGCCAGGTACTTGGCGCCGAAGATCTTCTCGACCTCGGTGAGCGCCGCGTCGGGCGTGCCGGTGCGCGGCAGCTCGCCGACCGGTTCGGCGCGGCCGACGATCTCGACCCCGCGCAGCTCGAAGTACTCGACCCCGGCGTCGACGACCACGCTGATGCGTGGGTCGCGTTGCAGATCCGTCCACCGCTGGCTCTGGACGATCGAGTACAGCCACAGCGCGGTGCCGTCCCACCCGAACCACAGCGGCGTCGCGTGCGGTCCGTCGAGCCCGATGGTCGCCACCCGGCAGGTGCGTTCCGCGGCGAGGAACGCATCGCGCTCGTCGTCGGACATCGCGATCTTGCGGCCCCGGCGTTGAGGTCGCAGTGGGCGGGGCTCGTCGTCAGTCGACATGCCCGGGGACGCTACGCCAGCCGGGTGAGCTCGACGGTGACGGTCAGGCCAGTGGTGCGGTGCGGGCCGGCCACGATGCCCTTGATGGGCGGGACGTCGGTGTAGTCGCGGCCGGAGCCGATCATGATGTGCCGCTCGACGACCGGCGCAGCGTTGGTCGGGTCGTAGGCGCTCCACTCCCCCAACCACCACTCGACCCACGCGTGGCTCTCGCCCTGGGTGGTCTCGCCGATGACCGGCTCGGACGCCGGGTGCAGGTAGCCCGAGACGTAGCGGGTCGGGATGCCGACGTGCCGCAGTGCGCCGACCACCAGGTGCGCGTAGTCCTGGCACACGCCGCTGCGCGCGGCCCATGCCTCGACCGCCTTGGTCTGCACCTCCGTGGCCCCGACGACGTAGGTCATCGCGTCGTGCACGGCGTTGCTGATCAGGGTCGCGGTGGCACTCGGCGGGTTGTCGGCTGCGATCGATTCGGCGAGATCCGCGAGCTCGGTCGGCGGCTCGGTGGCCGGGGTCTGCTGGAGGAACTCGTTGTACCGGTCACGGACGTCGGCGGCGTGCGCCTCGTCCCAGCTGAGCTCGGAAGGCTGGGGGCGACGCGATACGTCCAGCTCGACCAGGCTGGTCGAGCGGACGTCGAGCGAGCGGTGTGCACCGTTGGCCTCGAACACCCGGACCTCGGCGCCCCAGTAGTCGACGTAGCGGTACTGCCAGGTGGCCGGGTCGATCTGCAGATCGGACTCCAGGCGGGCCTGCCACGGCAGCTGGATGGGTGTCACGCGCGCCTCGTTGAACGAGGCGCTGACGCTGCGGTCGTACTCATACCGCGACGTGTGCTTGATGCGATAGCGGGTCGTCATGCGATCAGCTCACCATCCAGGAGGTCACGACGCTGCGCGGGAAATAGCGCTGGGCCACCGCGTCGCCGGCCACCGAGCAAGCGCTCTGCACCCGCTCCATGACCTGGTAAACGTCCTCGAGCAGCTCCGCGGGCGGAGCGAATTCGAGTTCGGACCGGATCATGCCGAGCACCCGGTGCGCCTGGCTGGCACGAGCATGATCGTCGACGCCGTGCCGCGCGGCCAGCTTGTCGAGACTCTTCTCGGCCACGACGAGGGCGCTCATCAGCGAGCGCGGGAAGATCGGATCCAGCAGCAGGAACTCCGCCGCGCGGCGCTCGTCGACTGCCCCGCGCGCGCTGCGCAGGAAGGCCTGGTAGGCACCGCAGCTCTGCAGCAACAGCGCCCACGACGGCCCGGCCGTGCCGGCGAGCGCGCGGGCCGCGGCCAGCCGGGCGATCATGTCGGCCCGCTCGATGCTGCGCCCCAGCACCAGGAAGTGATACGCCTCGTCGCGCGACAGCGTGCCGTCGGCCGTGCCGTTGAACGCGGCCGTCCGCTCCCGCACCCAGGTGAGAAACGGGTGCGGGTACGCTCGCCGGCCCGGACGCGACGCCTCGCGCCACGTGACGTTGATGCTCTCCCACAGCTCGGCCGACACGACCTCCCGCGAGCGCCGCCCGTTCTCCCGCGCCGCGCCGATCGCGCCGATGACCGACGCCGGCGTCGAGGTGTCCCAAACCAACGCCTCGAGCACCTCGTCGCGCCGGACCGTCTCGGCCGGCTCATGCCCCATGGCGGACAGCAGCGACGCGCACACCACGTCCTCCGGCGCCCACGGGTCGTCCAGCAGCAAGCTGAGGTGGACGTCCACGATCCGCGCCGTGTCCTCCGCCCGCTCCACGTACCGCCCGATCCAATACAGGGACTCCGCAATTCTGCTCAGCATGTTTGATCCGACGAGGGCGCGTCGTCGGGCTCTTCGCGCGAGCGCTCATCGCGTTGGTGGTCGCCTTCAAAACCCATCTGTTGTTGCTGTTGTTGTTGTTGGCGGATCTCTATGTCGATGGCCGACTCGACGGCTGGCAATGACCCGTGTTCCGGCACCACTGACCTCGTGACCGTCCGTGGGACGGGGGTGGTGCGTTCGCCTGCCAGCACCCAGGTGTCCTTGGACCCACCGCCCTGGCTGGAGTTCACGACCAGCGATCCCTCGGGCAGCGCGACGCGGGTGAGGCCGCCGGGCAGCACCCACACGTCGTCGCCGTCGTTCACGGCGAACGGGCGCAGGTCGACGTGCCGCGGCGCGATCTCGTCCCCGATCAGCGTGGGAACGGTCGACAGCTGCACGACGGGCTGCGCGATCCAGCCGCGCGGGTCGACGATCAGCCGCTTGCGCAGCGCGTCGAGTTCGTCGGCGGTGGCCTGCGGGCCGATGACAAGCCCCTTGCCGCCGGCCCCGTCCACGGGTTTGACGACCAGCTCGTCGAGCCGATCGAGGACCTCCTCGAGCGCGCCGGGGTCCTCCAAGCGCCAGGTGTCGACGTTCTTGAGGATCGGCTCCTCGCCCAGGTAGTAGCGCACGAGCTCGGGCAGGTACGTGTAGATCAACTTGTCGTCGGCCACGCCGTTGCCGATCGCGTTGGCGATAGTGACGTTGCCGGCGCGGGCGGCGGTGAGCAGACCCGGGCAGCCGAGCGTCGAGTCGGCGCGGAACTGCACCGGGTCGAGCCACTCGTCGTCGGTGCGGCGGTAGATGACGTCCACCCGGCGCTCGCCGGACGTGTCGCGCATACGCACGACACCACCGGAGCAGACGAGATCGCGGCCCTCGACGAGTTCGACGCCCATCGCCCGAGCCAGCCAGGCGTGTTCGAAGTAGGCGCTGTTGTAGACGCCGGGGGTCAGCACCACGACGCACGGGTCGGCGACGCCGGCGGGCGCGGCAGCGCGCAGCGCGGCCAGCAGCCGCTGCGGATAGTGCGAGACGGGACGCAGCCGCACCCGGCCCAGGACATCGGCCCACTGTTGGCGCATCGCAGCCCGGTTGGCCAGGACGTAGCTGACGCCGGACGGCACCCGGACGTTGTCCTCGAGGACCCGGAACTCGCCCTGCTCGTCGCGGATGAGGTCGATGCCCGACACGTGGACACGCACGCCGTTGGCCGGCTCGATGCCGTACGCCTCGCGGTGGAAGTGCTTGGACGTGGTGATGACGCTGCGCGGCACGACGCCGTCGGACACGACCCGGCTGTTGCCGTACACGTCGGCCAGGAAGGCCTCCAGAGTGGCGACGCGCTGGCGCACGCCCTTCTCGATCGTCGACCAGCTCTCGTCGTCGATGACGCGGGGCAGGATGTCGAGGGGAAACGGGCGTTCCTCACCACCGACGTCGAAGGTGACGCCCTGGTCGAGATACGCGCGGGCGAGCGCGTCGACCCCGGCCCGGAGCTCGCCGGTTCCGCTGCGCTGGATCGACTCGTGCAGCATGCGGTACGGACCACGTGCCGAGCCGTCGGAGTCGATCATCTCGTCCCAGGCGGGACCCTGCCGGTAACCGCTGAAGGGTTCGAAGACCTGGCCGCTCGACAGCTGGCTACTGGACATCGACGGCATCGTAGGCAGCTCCTGTATCGCGTTCGTTACGTCCTGCTCGGTGGACTCACACGCGGGAGGCGGCCAGCTCGATCCGATCGTCGGGCTGGACGGCCGCGACCCTGAAGTATGCCTTCCCCTCGGGACCGTAGAACTCCCCGGGCGAGACGACGATGCCGGCCCGGCGGGCGAGGTCGTGTGCGGCCGCCCAGGCGTCGCCGTCGGGCGCCGGGGCCCAGAGGTAGAACCCGCCGTCGGGCAGCGGTGCGGGATAGCCGGCGCGGGCGAGAAGGTCGGCAAGCACCTGTAGTCGCGACCAGTAGCGGCGACGCTGCACCTCCACGTGCGCGTCGTCGTCGAGTGCCACGACTGCCGCGCGCTGCACTGGCCCGGGAGCCATCAGCCCGGCGTGCTTGCGGGCCTCGCGCAGGTAGTGCACGAGCTCCGGATCGCCTGCGTAGAAACCGATCCGCGCTCCAGCGAAGTTGTCCCGCTTGGACAGCGAGTGGACGGCGAGCACGCCCTGCACGCCTTCGCGCAGGATGGTCGTCGGGCCGGAGGAGTGCGCTGGCGATGACCAGGTGAACTCGGCGTAGCACTCGTCGGAGAGCACGAGAACACCGTGCTCGCGCCCCCACGCCGCGGCGGCGCGCAGGTCGTCGAGCTCCCCGGTCGGGTTCGCCGGAGAGTTCACCCAGACACACAGCGCCCGGGCGGCGTCAGCGGGCGCGATCTCGTCCAGCCGGCTGTACGACACCGCCCGCACGCCGGCGAGCGTCGCCCCCATGGCGTACGTGGGGTAGCTGACGGCCGGGTACAGCACGGTGTCGCGGGACGGGTCGCGCAGCTTGAGGTACAGCGGAACGCTCGCCACGAACTCCTTGGTACCGACGCACGCCGCGAGCTCGCTGCGCGCATCGACCGTGGCGCCGAGGCGCCGCTCGATCCAGTGTGCGGCCGCCTGGCGGAAAGCGAGCGTGCCGATGCTCGGCGGGTAGCCCTGCGCGGCAGCGCCGCCCTCGCCGAGCGCAGCCAGGACCGCGGGCGGCGTCGGGTCGCAGGGCGTCCCGATGGACAGGTCGACGCGCCCGCCGGGCAGCTCGTCGGCAAGGGCAGCGACCGCGTCCAACCGGTCATAGGGGTACGGCGGCGGCACCCAGCCGGTCACTGGTCGGGCCTTCTCGAGTCGAGCAGTTGGGCCAGGTGGATTCCGCGACGTTCGGACAGCTGCTCGAGCTGGGTGCGGCAGGAGAAGCCGTCGGCTAGCACCACGGTGTCGTCGCCCGCGGCGCGGACAGCGGGCAGCAGCGCGGTCTCGGCCACCTGCACCGAGACGTCGTAGTGGCCTTCCTCGACGCCGAAGTTGCCGGCCAGCCCGCAGCACCCGCCGACCGCCTTGACCGTTGCGCCGGCATCTGCCAGCAACGCCCTGTCGGCGTCCCAACCCATGATCGCGTGGTGGTGGCAGTGCGGCTGGGTCAGCGCCTCGACCCCGTCGAGCGACGGGGCCGTCCACCCGGGCGTCTCAACCAGTAACTCGGCCAGCGTCTTCGTGTGCTCAGCGACCAGCGCCGACCGCTCGTCGTCGGGCAGCAGTTCAACGACGTCGTGGCGCAGTACCGCGGTGCACGACGGCTCGAGCCCGACGATCGGGACGCCCGCCCGCACGGCGTCCTCGAGCGCATCGAGGGTCCGTCGCAGCTGGCGCCGCGCGCCGTCGAGCTGGCCGGTGGAGATCCACGTCAGCCCGCAGCACACCTGGCGATCCGTGACCCGGACGGCGTAGCCGGCGTCCTCGAGCACCCGCACCGCGGCCCGCCCTACCTCCGGGCTGAATGCATTGGTGAAGGTGTCGACCCAGAGCAGCACCGGCCGAGCGGTCGTCGTCGGGCGGCGGCGGAACCACGAGCGGAACGTCTGCCGGGCGAACGACGGCAACGGCCGGCGCTGGTCGATGCCACCCATCCGTTTGGCGGTACGCGCCAACCGGGGGTTGGCCAGGGCGGCGTTGGTGAGTCGGGGCGCGAGGCCCGCCAACCGCGCCGAGCGCGGCAGCCAACCGAGCGAGTAGTGCGACGCCGGCCGCAGCTTGCGCCGGTACTTCTGGTGAAGCACCTCGGCCTTGTAGGTGGCCATGTCGACGCCGGTCGGACAGTCCGACGAACAACCTTTGCAGGACAGGCACAGGTCAAGGGACTCGGCCAGCTCTGGCGCGTCGAAGCCGCCGACGAGCGAGCCGTTGGCCAGTTCCTGCAACACCCGGGCCCGGCCACGGGTGCTGTCCTTCTCGTCGCGGGTGGCGAGGTAGGACGGACACATCACCCCGCCGGTCGACGTGGTGTCCGAACGGCACTTGCCTACGCCCGTGCAGCGGTGGACAGCCGTCGAGAGGTCGCCACCGTCCAACGTGTAGGCGAACGCGAGGTTCTTGCGTATGGCGTGGGCCGCTGGCACCCGCAGGTCGGCGTCGACCGGCGCGGGGTCGACGATGACACCGCGGTTCAGCAGGTTCGCCGGATCGAAGACCGCCTTGACCTGTCCGAACGCGCGGATGGCGTCCGGCGAGTACATGTAGGGCAGCAGCTCGCCCCGAGCGCGGCCGTCGCCGTGCTCGCCGCTCATTGACCCGCCATGCGAACCGACGAGCTGCGCGCTGGCCGTGACGAACTCCCGGAAGCGCTGCGAACCGGAGGTGAAGGGGAAGTCGATACGGACGTGGATGCAGCCGTCCCCGAAGTGGCCGTAGGCCAGGCCGTCGACGCCGTGCGCCCGCATCAGCGCCTCGAACTCGCGCAGGTAGGCGCCGAGACGCTCGGGTGGGACGGCCGCGTCCTCCCACCCCGGCCACGCGGGCGCGCCCGCCGGCGTGCGACCGCCCAGGCCCGCGCCGTCCTCGCGGATGCGCCAGAGCGCGACGGCGTCCTTGCCGGTGACGATGGCCGAATCGAGCGCGCCGGCATCGATGATCAGCTTCTCGGCGGCGGCCCGGGCCTCGGCCTCGGTGTCACCCGCGGTCTCGACGAACAACCAGCCCTCGCCGCGTGGCAGGTGGGGTACCGCCGACGGGCCACGTCGCGAACGCACGACGTCGACCAGGCGTGCGTCCATTCCCTCAAGGGCCACCATGTCGTGGGCCAGCAGCGCGGGGACCGCGTCAGCCGCACTAGGCATGTCGGCGTAGCCGAGGATGCACAGCACCACGGCCTTGGGCGATTCGACGAGGCGCACCGTCGCCTCGGTGAGCACGGCCAGCGTGCCCTCGGTGCCGACCAGGAAGCGCGCGAGGTCGACGCCGTTCTCGGGCAGCAGGTGCTCGAGCGAATACCCCGACACCTGACGACGGAAGCGACCGAACTCGGTGCGGATGGTTGCCAGGTGCTCGCGGACCACGCCCTCAAGCGCACCTAGCCCGGCCGGCAGCGGCCCGCGCCCTGCGGTGACGGCTGCGCCGCCGGCGGTGAGCAGCTCGAGCCCGATCACGTTGTCGACCGTCCGCCCGTACTTCAGCGCCCGCGACCCGCACGCGTTGTTGCCGATCGACCCACCGATGGTGGCCCGCGCGTGCGTCGAAGGATCGGGCCCGTACCGCAGACCGTGCGCCGACGCGGCCAGGGTGATGGCGTCGAGGATCGCGCCCGGCTCGACCCGCGCGGTACGCGCGTCGGGGTCGATCTCGAGCACGCGGTTCAAGTGCCGCGAGAAGTCGAGGACCAGCCCGGTGCTCATCGCGTTGCCGGCGATCGATGTGCCTGCGCCGCGGCTGGTCAGCGGCACGCCGAGCTCGCGAGCCACGCCGAGTGCGGCGGCGACTTGGTTGGTATCGCGGGGGAAGACGACGGCGGTGGGGACGACGCGGTAGTTGGAGGCGTCGCTGCTGTACTCCGCACGGCGCCGGGTGCTGTCGTCGACCTCGACCACACCAGCCCGCCGCAGCGCGGCGGCGAGATCGGGCGTCGTGACGGTCACGGGTCCATTGTTCCGTACGCGATCAGGCGGCCAGCGGGTCCATCAGGCGCAGACCCGGAAAGCGCGCAAAGCCGCGGTCGAGGGTGACGAACGTGGCGCCGTTCTCGATGGCGAGGGCTGCGTAGTAGGCGTCAGGGATCAGGTTCGCAGTGGCATGCACGGTGCGCACGAGCCGGTCGAAGATCTCCCAGTGCCGGCGACCCGGCGCGACGACCACACTGGACCGGCCGGCAAGGAGCGCGGCACAGAAATCGAGCGCCTCCTCCGGGGTAGCCGGCGCAGGAAAGGCACGCCGGTTGGTCGCGATGCGGACCACGGACGACAGCACGAGCTCGCTGATCCCGAACGGCTCGGCATCAGACAGGCGGGCCGTGACCCACGCACTCAGCGTGTCGTGCGCCGGGTGATCGACCCGATGGGCGCCCAGCAGGACGTTGACGTCGCAGAGCAGCATCAGAAGGGCGGTTCGTTGTCGCCGAGCACCTCGGCCAGCGCCTCCTTGTCGAGCAGATCGACGAGCGGCCCTTGGGTCGGATGGCCACTTGTCGGTAGCACGACCGACGGCGCGGTCGCATCCGGACGACGCAGGCTCATGCGCAGCGCGTCCTGCACGACGTCGCTGAGCGTGCGCCGCTGCCAAGCCGCCGCCGCCTTCGCTTCAGCCAGCAGATCGTCGTCGATCGTCACCGTGGTGCGCATCCCTGCATCATATCGGTGCATCAAGATGCGACACGGATCAGAGCCGGCCGGCATCGATGATGCGCCGCAGGAATTGGCGGGTCCGCGCCTCGACGGGGTCGGCGAGCACCTGCTCAGGCGGTCCTGACTCGAGCACCCGCCCGCCGTCGAGGTAGCAGACGGTGTCGGCGACATCCCGGGCGAAGCCCATCTCGTGGGTGGCCAGCAGCATGGTCATGCCGTCCTCACGCAACTCGCGCACCAGCGAGAGCACCTCACCGACGAGCTCGGGATCGAGCGCGCTGGTCACCTCGTCGAACAGCATCAGCCGCGGCCGGTTGACGAGTGCCCGGGCGATGGCGACCCGCTGCTGCTGGCCGCCGGACAGCTCGTCGGGCCGGGCCCGGTAGCGATCGCGCAGACCCACCCGCTCGAGCATCTCGAGCCCACGTTGTTCGGCCTCGTCGGCCCCGACGCCGTGGACCTTGCGCAGGGCGAGCGTGATGTTGTCGAGCACGCGCAGGTGCGGGAACAGGTTGTAGGACTGGAAGACGATCCCGATGCGGGAACGCACCGCGTTGGCGTCCACCCGTGGGTCGGTGATGTCCTCGCCGTCGAGTTCGACGACGCCGTCGTCGACGACCTCGAGCAGGTCGATGCAACGCAGCAGGGTCGACTTGCCGGACCCGGACGCCCCGATCAGCGCGGTGCAGGAGTGCTCGGCCGCGCTCAGGTGCAGGTCGTCGAGGACGACGGCGTCGCCGTAGGTCTTGCGCAGCCCGTCGACGCGCAGGACCGGTGGACCCGTGCGTTTCGCCAGGTCGGGCATCAGAGGATCACGCCGGAGTTGGTCCACCCCTGCCGGCGCGCAATCCAGTCGGTGAGCCGGGCGAGCGGCACGGTCAACGCCACGAACACCAGCGCAGCCATGACGTAGTGGACGAACTTGAAGTCGCGCGACACCTGGTTCTCGGCGGTCAGCACGATCTCGGCAACCCCCAGGACGGACACCAACGAGGTGTCCTTCTGCAAGCTGACGAAGTCGTTCAGCAGCGGCGGGAGCACCCGCCGTACGGCCTGCGGGAAGACGACGTGGCGCAGGGTCTGGGCATACGTCAGACCGAGGGCGCGTGCGCTGGCCCGCTGGCTCGGGTGCACGGACTGGATGCCGGCCCGGAACACCTCGGCGACGTAGGCGGTGTAGGTCAACACCAACGCGATGATGCACAGCACGAACGGGCTGGTCGGTGCACCCTGCAGGCGTAGCGAGGGCAGGCCGAAGCCGACGACATAGAGCACGATCAGCAATGGCAACCCGCGGAACAGGTCGACGTAGGCCGCGGCCAGGAAGCGCAGCGGGAAGAACACCGGTCCCTGCAGGGTGCGCAGGACAGCGATGATCGCCGCGAATACGAGGATGAACACCTCGGCGATGATCATGATCTGGACGTTGACCCACAGCGCGCTCAGCAGGCCCGGCAGGTCGCGCCACCCCACCCGGAAGGCGAAGAAGTTGTCGCGGGTGCGTGGCCATCCGGTGCTCGAGCCGACCACGAGCACGACGACCGCCAGCACCACGGCCGAGCTCAGCGTGGCAATCAGCAGCGATCGCCGCGTGCGGCCTTGCCGGTACCGCTCGCGCTCCTGCTGCCGTTCGGACGGCTGCCAGTCCGCTCTTGTGATGCTCGCGCGGGTCACTTCAGTTCGGGGGCGCCGGCCGTGGTCGTCAGCCACTGCTTCTGCAGCGCAGCGAGCGTCCCGTCCGCCCGCAGCGCGTCAACGGCTTGGCTGACGCACGAGGTCAGCGAGCTGTCGTGCTCGAGGACCATGCCGAACTGCTCGGGCTTGCCGGTTACGGGCAGCTGTCCGATGATCGTCGCACCGTCCAGCTCGGCCGCGGTCAGGTACAGCCCGGTCGGCAGGTCGACCACCAGCCCGTCGATCTGTCCGTTCTTCAGCGCCTGCACGGCGAGGTCGTTGGTCGGGTACTCGCGCGGTGTGGGACCCGGCTTGATCGTGTCGGCGATCGCGGAGAAGCTGGTCGTGCCCTTCTGGGCGCCGAGCCGGGCCGTCTTGAGCCCGGCGAGCGAGGTGACCTTCGAGTACTTGTCGCTCTTGAGCGCGACGACGGCCTGCGCGACGTCGTAGTACCCGGTGCTGAAGTCGACGACCTTTGCGCGCTGCGCTGTGATCGACACCTGGTTCACGTCGAAGTCGAACGACTTCGGTGTGGGCGCGATGACGCTGTTGAACGGCGCCTTGACCCACGTCACCTCACCGGCGGAGTACCCCAGCTTCTTGGCCACCGCGAAGGCGACCGCCGACTCGTAGCCCTTGCCGTTGGACGGCTTGTTGTCAATGAACCACGGCTCGTAGGCCGGCGAGTCGGTGGCCACCGTGAGCCGGCCGGCGGTGTGCGTCTTCAGCGTGGCTGGGGTGCAGGCAGCGGCGGCGGGCGACGACGAGGTGCCCGACGACGCCGACGCGCCCGCGCTCGGGGAGGAGCCCGACCCGCCGCCGCTGCTTTCAGCAGCGCAGCCGGCCGTGGCCAGCACAGCAGCGACGGCGGGGACAAGGAACAGACGAGCGCGCATGGGTCACATCCGGGTCAGGGCAGCACGGTGGGCGGGGGAAGTCTAGTGGTCAGATAGACAAATCATGCGTCAGGACTCGAAGTACGGCGGCGGCACGGTGCCGTCGGTGGCGTACGCCACCGCGGCGCGGGCCGCGACGGGGCCGACAAGGTTGCCGGTGCCGCTGTAGCCACCGATCGCCACTACCCCGTCGTCGACGCGGACGCACAGCGCCCGGGCGTCGTCGGTGAACCCGACGGACGCCGCCCAGCGATCCTGGACAGCCACCGGCCCGCCGGCCATGCGCGCGGCGACCCGCTCGATCCATTCCTGCACCTGCGGGGTCGGGTCGGTGGCGTGCGTCCATTCCGCGTCGGCGAACAGGTCGCGGCCACCGCCGACGTAGAGCCGGCCGTCCGCGCCCTGCTGGGCGTAGTCGTAACCCCACCGGCCGTACACCGGGCAGTCGAGACGAGGCGCGGTCGGTGCGGTGGCCAGCATCTGCAACCGCGCGGTCCGCACCCGGCCGGCCAACTGCGGCAGGAGCTGGTCGAGCCGCCCGTCCACAGCGACGATGATCACTGGCGCGCGAACCACGCCACGGGTGGTCGTCACCGTGCCGGCCTCGACACGCAGCACCGGGGTGTGCTCGTGCAGCGCTGCGCGGTGCTCGAGCCGGGCCGCGATGCTCAGCGCCCGGACCGCAGGATTCACAGCAGCGTCGTCGGGCAGGAAGATCCCGCAACCGAGGTCGCCGTCGTAGGTCTCGACGGCGATGCCGTGCTCGCGCAGGGCGGCGGCGTGCGCGGCGCAGTCGACGGCCTCCCGCTCGCGGGCCGCCTCCTCGACGTCATCGACCGCCGGGCCGGGCAGGCCGGCCAGGCGCAAGGAACCGGTGCGGCGCAACACACCCGGCGGCAGAGTTGCCTCCAGCGTGTCGATCTCGGCGAGCGTCTCGCGATACAGCTCGACGGCCGTCGGTCCCCAGGCCGCGACAGCATCGTGCAGCGGAGGTTCCGGGCCACCGAGCAGAAAACCGCCGTTGCGTCCCGCGGCGCCCGCCGCGACGCGTCCCGCGTCGACCCCCACCACCGACAAGCCTCGGCCGCATAACGCCTCGACCGCTGCCAGACCGGACGCGCCGAGGCCGACAACGCACGCATCGGCGCTCGTGTCGCCGGCCAGCGGCGGCAGCCCCGGCCACTGAGCGACGACGGCCGCGGCGTCCCACCCGACAGCCATCGCTCAAAGCACCTTGGACAGGAACGCCTTCGTACGCTCGTGCTGCGGGTTGGCCAGCAGTTCACGCGGGTTGCCCGCCTCGACCACGACCCCACCGTCCATGAAGATCAACTGATCGGCGACCTCACGGGCGAAGCCCATTTCGTGCGTTACGACGATCATGGTCATGCCGTCGCGGGCCAACTGCTTCATCACGTCGAGCACCTCACCGACGAGCTCTGGGTCGAGCGCCGATGTCGGCTCGTCGAACAGCATCAGTTTGGGCTTCATCGCCAGCGCCCGGGCGATCGCGACGCGCTGCTGCTGGCCGCCCGACAGCTGCGCCGGGTATGCCTTGGCCTTGTCCGACAACCCCACCCGGGCAAGCAGGTCCCTGGCGTTGTCGTTGGCTTCGCGGCTCTTCACCTTCTTGACGCGGGTTGGTGCCTCGATCACGTTCGACAGCGCCGTCATGTGCGGGAAGAGGTTGAAGTGTTGGAACACCATGCCGATGTCACGACGCTGCTTGGCCGCCTCGCGGGGGTGCAGCTCGTGCAGCTTGCCGCCCTTCTCGCGATAGCCCATCAGCTCGCCGTCGACGTACAACCGGCCGCCGGAGATCTGCTCGAGGTGGTTGATACAGCGCAGCATGGTCGTCTTGCCCGATCCGGACGGCCCTACCAGGCAGGCCACCTCGCCGCGTCCTACGGCGAGGTCGATTCCCCTCAGGACCTGCAGGCCGCCGAACTTCTTCTGCACCGCTTTCGCTTCAACCATCGGCCGCGCGCCGTCACTCTTGCTGAAGCTCGTCACGCGGCACCTCCGTCACGCTCGTGGCCCGTGCTCATTGCGTTCGCCAGTGCCTGCAGCTGACGCGTGCTCATCTTGCGTGACGACCCGCGGGCGAACCGCTTCTCGAGGAAATACTGGCCAACCATCAATACGCTGGTGATGGCGAGGTACCAGGTGGCAGCGACGAGCAGCATCGGGATGGGCCGGAACGTACGTCCGGCGATCTGCTCGGCCTGGTTGTAGAGGTCCGTGGACAGCGGTACCGCGGTAACCAGAGATGTTGTCTTCAGCATGCTGATCAACTCGTTGCCGGTGGGCGGGATGATCACGCGCATGGCCTGCGGCAGCACCACGCGGCGCATCGAGAGTCCCCACGACATGCCGAGCGCCGTAGCCGCCTCGGATTGTCCCTCACCGACCGACGAGATCCCGGCACGCACGATCTCGGCCATGTAGGCCGCCTCGTTCAGGCCGAGACCGAGGGTGGCGAAGAAGAACGCAGCGTCGACGCCCTGGACGTCGATGTGCGCGATCGTCGGCCCGAACGGGATGCCGAAGCGCATGTGCGGGTAGAGCGAGGTGAAGAGGCCCCAGAAGACCAACTGCACGTAAACCGGAGTGCCACGGAAGATCCATAGGTACAACCAGGCGACGGACTGGAGCACCGGGTTCGCGGTCATTCGCATGATGGCCAGCACGACACCCAGGACGATGCCAATGATCATCGCGAGCACCGTGACCTGAATCGTGACCCAGGCGCCCTTCGAGATGCGTTGATCGAACAGGTATTGCCGGTAGGTATCCCACTGGTAGTTGGCGTTGGTGGCCGCGCCGTAGACGAACAGGGCCAGCAGCACCAGGATGACCACCGCGGCGACCCACCGGCCGGGTCGCCGCAGCGGTACGGCCTTGATCAGGCCGTCGTCCTGCGAGGCGGTGCTCAGCTGGTCGCCCCATTTGTCGTGGCCGTCTTGATCGCGCCCGACGCCACGCCCCACTTGTTGCAGATCTGCAAATACGTGCCGTTGTCGATGAGCGACTGCAGGGCCTTCTGCATGGCCGTCAGCAGAGTCGAGCCCTTCTTGATCGGCCAGCCGTACGGCGCCGCGTCGGTGATCTGGCCCGCCTGCTGCAGCTTGCCGCCGCTCTGCTTGATGGCGTATGCGGTCACCGGCGAGTCGGCCGACATCGCGTTGGCCTTGCCCAGGATGACGGCGTTGGTGGCGTTGTCCTGGCTGTCGTAGGACAGCACCTTGATCGCTTTCTTGCCGGCCTTCGTGCATGCCTTGCTCAACGCCGGCAGCTGGTCCTGCTGTTCGGTGGTGTTCGACTGTACGGCCACGGTCAGACCGCACGCGCTGTTCGGGTCGACAGTCTTGCCGTTCGGAGCTGCCCACAGGATGCCAGCGCTGAAGTAGTCGACGAAGTCGACCGTCTTCTCCCGCTCCTTGTTGTCAGTGAACGAGGACATGCCGATGTCGTACGTGCCCGCGCCGACGGCCGGGACGATCTTGTCGAAGTCGGCCTGCCGGTAGGACGTCTTGAGGCCCAGAACCTTGGCCGTCGCGTCCATCAGGTCGACGTCGAAACCCACGACCTTGCCGCCTTGCAGGTACTCGTTCGGCGAGTAGGGCACGTTGACGCCGACGACCAGCGTTCCGGCTGTCTTGATCTTGGCCGGGACGAGCGAGGCGAGCGTCTGCTGCTTGTTGACCGTGGCGCTGACGGAGCCTGTCGGGCCGCCGCCGCCCTTGTCGTCGCTGTTGCTTGCGCATCCGGCGAGCACCAGAGACGCGGCGGCAAGAATCGTGAGGCCGGCAAGGGCCGGACGGGTCAGAGCAGACAAAATTCCTCCAGGCAGGGTTTTCGACACCCTAATTCACCGGTGGCCCCGTGCGGACGGCCGCTGGAAACCTTTCCGACGGGTGCGGTTCAGCGCATTGACAGCTAGCTACGAAAGATCACGGCAGTGCGAGCTGATTCTTGCCCAGCACGACGATGCCGCCGGCCGAGACGTGATAGCGCGAACGGTCGAGGTCGGGTTCGAGCCCGATGTGCGCACCTTCAGGCACGACGACGTCCTTGTCCAGGATCGCGCCGCGCACCACGGCCCCGCGGCCGATCTGCACGCCGTCCATGAGCACCGAGCCCTCGACGTACGCGCCGGCTGCGAGCCGGACGTTGGAGGCGAGGATGCTGTGTCGCACCGTGGCCCCGGCGACGATGGCGCCCGAGCCGACCATGGACTCCTGGGCGATGCCGCCCTCGACGAACTTGGCCGGCGGCAGCTGGGGGTGGTGGGTGTAGATCGGCCAACGCTGGTTGTAGAGATTGAAGATCGGGTGCACGGCAACGAGGTCCATGTGCGCGTCGTAGTAGGCATCGATCGATCCGACGTCGCGCCAGTACCCGTGATCGCGGTCCTCGGCGCCTGGGACGTCGTTGTCGGCGAAGTCGTACACGTACGCGTCGCCCTTCTTCACCATCATCGGCATGATGTTCGTGCCCATGTCGTGCACCGACTGCTCGTCGCCGGCGTCCTCCCGTAACGCCTCGAGGAGCACGTCGGTGGTGAAGACGTAGTTGCCCATCGACGCGTAGCTCTCGTCCGGGCTGTCGGGCAGCGCCGGCGGCTCCGCTGGCTTTTCGAGGAAGTCGATGATGCGACGGTCGGGATCGGCGTCGATGACGCCGAACGCGCTGGCCTCGGCCCGCGGGACGCGGATGCCGGCCACCGTCGCCCCGGCCCCCGAGGCGATGTGTTGCTCGACCATCTGACGCGGGTCCATGCGGTACACGTGGTCGGCGCCGAAGACGATGATGTAGTCGGGCTTGTCGTCGTAGATCAGGTTGGCCGACTGCAGAATTGCGTCGGCACTGCCGGTGTACCAGCGCGGCCCGAGCCGCTGTTGAGCCGGCACCGGTGTGATGTAGTCGCCCAGCGCCGTCGACATCCGCCAGGTAGTGGTGATGTGCCGGTCGAGCGAGTGCGACTTGTACTGGGTCAAGACGCAGATGCGCAGGTACTTGGCGTTGACCAGGTTCGACAGCACGAAGTCGATGAGCCGGTAGTTGCCGCCGAACGGGACGGCCGGTTTCGCGCGGTCGGCGGTGAGCGGCCAGAGGCGTTTGCCCTCGCCGCCGGCGAGAACGATGCCCAGTACTCGTGGCTCACGCGCCATGTCGCAACCCTAGCCCTCTGTGTCTTCAGCGGGCGATCCTCGTCCTCATCCGCCTGTTCCCACTAACGTCATCCCCATGCGAGTGGCCGTGCTGTCACGTGAGTACCCACCTGAGGTCTACGGCGGGGCGGGCGTGCACGTCGAGTTCCTGGTCCGCGAGCTGCGCCGGCTCATCGACGTCGACGTCCACTGCTTCGGGGCGCCGCGCGACGAGCCCGGTGTGCGCGCCTACGCGACCCCCATCGGGCTCGCTGAGGCCAACAGCGCGCTGCGCACGGTCGGCGTCGACCTCGAGATCGCCGCAGGCGTGGCCGGGGCCGACGTGCTGCACTCGCACACCTGGTACGCCAATCTGGCCGGCGTCCTGGGCGCGCAGCTGCACGGCGTCCCGCACGTGCTGAGCGCGCACTCGCTCGAACCGCAGCGCCCATGGAAGGCCGAGCAGCTGGGTGGCGGCTACCGCATCTCGTCCTGGGCCGAGCGGCAGGCCTACGAGACCGCCGACGCGATCGTGGCCGTGTCCTACGGCATGCGCGCCGACGTCCTGCACGCCTACCCCTTCGTCGACCCGGCCAGGGTCCACGTCATCCACAACGGAATCGACACCGAGTTGTACGCACCGGCGACGTCGGACGACGCGCTGACCCGCTACGGCGTCGACCCCGATCGGCCATTCGCGATCTTCGTCGGGCGCATCACCCGGCAGAAGGGCCTCGCGCACCTCTTGCGCGCCGCCGAGCAATTCGACCCGGACGTCCAGCTCGTGCTGTGCGCCGGCGCGCCGGACACCCCCGAGATCGCTGCCGAGATCGGGTCGGCCGTCGAGAAGCTTGCCGAGTCGCGGACCGGTGTCGTGTGGATCCGCGACATGCTGCCCCGACCCGAACTGGCCCAGCTGCTCACGCACGCGACCGTCTTCGTCTGCCCCTCGGTGTACGAACCGCTCGGCATCGTCAACCTCGAGGCCATGGCCTGCGAGACAGCAGTGGTGGCCAGCGCGGTCGGCGGTATTCCCGAGGTGGTGGCCGACGGGCGCACCGGCCTGCTCGTGCCTTACCACTCAGTTCCGTCGGACGAGTTCGAGGCGGGCCTCGCCGCGGCGGTGAACGCCGTCTGCACCGACCCGGTACGGGCAACGGCCATGGGTCTGGCCGGGCGCGACCGCGCCGTGCGCGAGTTCGGCTGGGACACCATCGCCCATCGCACTGTTGAGCTCTACGAATCCCTGCTCTGACGCAGTTCACTTACGTGGTCGCGCTGGCGTTCCAGGTACTTGTGGTCGGGCGGGGCGAATCCGAACCTCGCGTACAGTGCGTGCGCGTCGGCGGTATGCAACATCCAGCGCAGGTGCGCGCCCGGACCGTTGTCGATCATCTCCTCGATCACGGCGACGCCCAGCCCGCGGCCGCGGTGCTCGGGGACAATGAACACGTCACCGAGATAAGCGCTCGTCACGCCGTCGGACCACGCGCGGGCGAGCCCGACTTGCTCCCCCGTCGACGTGTACGCACCCACCACCCGCCACGCACTTGCGAGCTGGCCCGCGACGTCGGGACGGGTGCGCCAGCGGGCCCAATACGCCTCGGTCGACAGGAAGCTCCAGATGACGTCCAGGTCGAGGCGGTCCCGGTCGTCGTCGATCTCGTAGCCGTCGTGCGTGCGCATGGGCTTCAGTGTGCTCGGCTCAGCGAGCGGTTACCCCGTCGATGGCTTCCCGCAGCAGATCGGCATGCCCGTTGTGCCGGGCGTATTCACCGATCATGTGCAGATGGACCATGCGCAGTGACATCGGCTCACCGTGATGCGACAGGATGTGGTCGAACGGCAGTTCGCGGACGGCGTCGACGGCGAGTCGACTTTCGGTCAACCAGAGGTCGAGATCCTCGGCCGCATGTTCGGGGTCAATGGCCTCGAAGTCCTGGTTTCCGCGGTCGGGATCGAACAGCGGCGGCAGATCGGATGCCGGCACCCGGATGCGGAACCAGGTCCGTTCGACCTTGGCCATGTGACGCAACAAGCCCTGCAGCGACAGGGTTGTCGTGGCAATCGGGCGCCGGGCCAGCTGCTCGCCCGTCAGCCCGGCGCAGATCTTGTGCAGCGTGTTGCGCTCCCAGTCCAGGTAGGCCTCCAACATCGGGCGATCATCACCGGTCAGCGGGCCGTCGAGAGGATGCGGCGCGGGCACGGTCCAGGCGTCCATGCCGCCAGTTCTACGCCATGAGCCAAGGCACGACCGCGAGCGCAGTGGCCGTGCCGGGCTCGACCTCGGTGAAGCCGCCGTCGTGCACGACCGGCATGCCCGCCTCGACGGCCGCACGCCACTGCTGCGGGCTCGCGTCGCGAACCGCAATCGGAAAGCCGGCTGCTCTCCAGCGCTCATGATCGGCCGGCGAGCCGGTCCGCCAGCCCAGCTGACTCGCGTGCGCGGCCTGCGCCATCGCCTTGCCGGCCGTCATCTCGGCGTGCGGCGAGAGCAGCACCAGGGGCACGCCATCGGGCGCCGGGCCGGGCAGCTCGGGGTCCTCGAGGTTGGTCCCGCCGACCTGCAGACGGGCCAGCTCCGGCGGCCAGTCATAGACGGGCACCGGCGGGTAGACGCGCAGCTGCGCGGTGCCGTGCTCGACGTCCAGCCCGTCGACTGTGCGGGCACGCCGCCACTCGGCGCCGCGGGCCCGGCGGACGACCTTGCGAATCCGCTGTCCGTCCCACGCGGCGAGGGCTTCGGCCACTCCGGGCGACCCTCGGTGAGGATGAGCAGCACTGCACGCGCCGCGGCCTCGAGCGCGTCGGTTCGGGTCGGCGGATCGGCCCGCTCGATGCGAACCACGAACGGCAGCGCCAGCTCACTCATCCCTGGGCTTGCACCCAATCCGCGAGCAGCCGCGCGCCGAAGCCGGTTGCGCCGCGCGAGATCATTCCGTCGTTGCTGCCCGCTCGCGCCGGACCGGCAATGTCGAGGTGCGCCCAGGGCACCCGGCCGGCGAATGGCCGAAGGAACAGCGCGGCAGTGATGCCGCCGGGACTGCCCGGTGAGTTGTTCGCGTCGGCGACATCGGAGTCCAGCGTGGCCAGGTACTCGTCGTGCAGGGGCATCCGCCAGAGCTGCTCGCCGCTCAGCTCACCGGCCGCGAGCAGCTGACCGGCGAGGTCGTCGGTGGTCGCGAACATGCCGGCCATCCGCATGCCGAGCGCCAGCTTCATGGCGCCGGTCAACGTGGCGATGTCGACGATCGCCGACGGTTTGAGGGTGGCGGCGGCGTAGGCAAGTGCATCGGCCAGGACGATGCGGCCCTCGGCATCGGTGTTGAGGATCTCGCTCGTGCGCCCGCCGTAGTGCCGCACGACGTCGCTCGGTCGGTAGGACGCCGCGCCGAACGAGTTCTCGGCCGCCGGGACCAGAACCGTGACCCGCACCGGGACGCGATTTCCGGCGACGATGCGCAGTGCGGCCAGCGTCGCGGCGCCGCCGGACATGTCGGTGTGCATGGTGCGCATGCCGTCGCCGACCTTGCGATTCAACCCGCCGGTGTCGAAGGTGATGCCCTTGCCGACGAGCACGAGGTGCACGCCCGCTTTCGCGCCGCGAGGGCGCCAGGACGCCTCGATGAAACGCGGTGGCGCGGACGACGCCCCACCGACGGCCAGCACGCCGTGGAAGCCCTGCGCCCGCAGCCAGTCGACGTCGCGAACCTGCACGTCGACGCCGAGCGGAGCGAGTTCGGCCGTTGCCTGCTCGCCCAGCCACGCCGGGGTCTTCGTCGCTGCCGGGGTATTGGCCAGGTCGCGGGCCCAGGCCACCGCCGCGGCGATGCGCAACCCGCGCGCGATGGCTTCGGCGTCATCGGCCCCGGCCAGGGTGGCCTCGGTGGCGGTGGGCTTGGGCGAGCGCGCCTGGGTGTAGCGGTAGCCGCCGAGGCACAGACCTTCGACGAACGCGGTCAGGCGATCTCCGGCCAGCCCCGCGACGTTCAGCGTGCTGGCGCCAGGGGGCAGGTCACGCGCGCACTTGCCGCCGGCGACCCGGACGGCCTGCGGCTCGGCAGGCAGCTCGAGCGGAGGGCTCCCGGGCGGCGCGGTCGACGCGGGAGCGGCGCGGACGACGAGCATGCGCCGATCTTCCCGGACGCCGAACACCGACGAGGAGCGGGGGGCCGGACAGCACGCGGCCCCGGTGCGTGCTCTCGCACGACACCGGGGCCGGTTACGGATATGTCAGGGGACTAGCTGCCGACGGCCTTCAGGGCATCGCCCAGCGAGTCGGCCTCATCCGGGGTCATCTCGACGACGAGACGTCCGCCGCCCTCGAGCGGCACGCGCATGACGATTCCGCGGCCTTCCTTGGTGACTTCGAGCGGGCCGTCGCCCGTCCGCGGCTTCATGGCCGCCATGCGAACCTCCTCCGGTGAGCCGCACGGCTCACGATCCAGACACAACCCCGTCCGGCAGGCGATCGTCGTGGACCCCCCGTGCCGGTTTCGTCGTCCATTCTCCCTGATGACGACACCTTCCCCCAACTCCGGGGGTTGCCGACCGTTCGCGGTCGCTTACGTCGGTCCCAGATGCGAACATGCGTTCGTGTCCGCCGACCGACCCCGGGAGCCGATCCTGCACGCCGATCTCGACTCGTTCTACGCCTCGGTCGAGCAGCGCGACGATCCTGCGTTGCGCGGCCGGCCGGTCCTCGTCGGCGGCGGGGTGGTCCTGGCGGCCAGTTATGAGGCGAAAGCCCGCGGCGTGCGCTCGGCCATGGGCGGCCGGCAAGCACGTGACCTGTGCCCGGAAGCAATCGTTGTCACGCCGCGCTTCGCCGCGTACTCCGAGGCCAGCAAGGCCGTCTTCGCGATCTTCCACGACATCACGCCGCTGGTCGAAGGCATCTCGATCGACGAGGCGTTCCTCGACGTCGGCGGGCTGGGCCAGGTCTCGGGCTCTCCCGTGGAGATCGCCGTGCGCCTGCGGGCCCGCGTCCGCGACGAGGTCGGCCTGCCCATCACAGTGGGCATCGCGCGCACGAAGTTCCTGGCCAAGGTGGCCAGCGGAGTGGCCAAGCCCGACGGCCTGCGCCTGGTACCGGCCGAGGGCGAGTTGCACTTCCTGCACCCGCTCGGCGTTCAGAAGCTGTGGGGCGTCGGCGCCAAGACGGCCAGGAAGCTGGCCGAACGCGGCATCACCACCGTCGGCGAGGTCGCGGCGCTGGACGAGGCGGCCCTCGTCGCCATGCTCGGTGCGGGCTCAGGGCGGCACCTGCACGCGCTGGCTCACAACCGCGATCCGCGCCCCGTGGTGGTCGGGCGGCGCCGGCGCTCGATCGGTGCCCAGCGCGCACTCGGCCGGCGCACGATGACCGCCGCCGACATCGACGCCACCCTCATCACGCTCGTCGAGCGCACCGCCGGCCGGCTGCGCCGTGCCGAGCGGCTGGCCCGCACCGTCGTGCTGCGGCTGCGCTTCGGCGACTTCACCCGGGTCACCCGCTCGCACACTCTCCCCCGCCCGACGTGCGACACCGACGCGTTCCTGGCTGCCCTGCGTTCGCTCGTCGTCGCCGCAATGCCACTGATCGAACGCCACGGGTTGACCCTGCTCGGCGTCACACTCGCCAACCTCGACGCGCACGACGAGCTGCAGCTCGAGCTGCCGTTCGCCGGTCGCGAACCCCGTGTACTCGACGCCGCCGTCGACGACATTCGCGACCGCTTCGGCAAGGCCTCCATCACCCGCGGTGTGCTCGTCGGGCGCGACCCCGGTGCGGAGGTGCCGCTGCTACCCGACTGAGCGACGCGTGCGGAGCGAACGGGCAGGCGCTGAGCTGCTGCGCCAGCAGTCGGCGACGTGGTCGTCGACCATCCCGGTGGCCTGCATCAGCGCGTAGGCGGTGGTAGGACCGACGAAGCGCAACCCGCGGCGTTTCAGTTCCTTCGCCAACGCCGTCGACTCGGGCGAGGTGGACGCGACGTCGCCCAGCGTCTGCGGCCGCACGTGATTGTGCGGCGCGAACGACCACAGCAACGCGTCCAGACCTTCGGGTACGGAGTCGAGCACAGCGCGCGCGTTTCCGATCGTCGCGTCGATCTTCGACCTGTTGCGCACGATGCGCGAGTCGGTCATCAACCGGTGGCGGTCGCTGTTGTCGAACGCCGCGACGATCGCCAGGTCGAACCCCCGAAACGCCTCGCGGAACGCCGGCCGCTTGCGCAGGATCGTCAACCACGACAGCCCGGACTGGAAGCCTTCGAGCGTCAGCCGCTCGAACAGGGCGACGTCGCCATGCAGCTCGGTGCCCCACTCGTCGTCGTGGTAGGCGATGTAGTCCGGCGTGGACGTCGCCCACGCGCAGCGCGAGCGGTCGGCTGTTTCAGGCGTGGTCATCGGTGGGCTGGTCGTCCGCGGACGTGTTGGTCGGTTCCGGTTCTACGGCGGCGACGGGCACCGCCGGTTCACTCGTCGGCTCCAGCTCCGGCTGGTGCTCACCACGCAACCGGGCGATCTCGGCGTCCCGGGCGCGTAGCTCGCCGGCCAGCCGGTCCAGCAGGATGTCGGTCTCGGCGAAGCGGTACCCGCGCAGCGCGACCGGCAGCCGCACCCCGTCGACGTCCTCGGCGCGCAGGTCGCGCTCAGCGGGCAGCTCCCACACCGGTTCGTCCCGGATGGCCGGGGCGATCTGCTCGCCCGCGGGCAGGAAGCGTGAGGCCACGAGGAACAACCCCACCGCGACGATGATCGCGAGCAGGATGTAGAGGACGAGGTGGAACACGTCGGAATCTTGTCACGGCCCGTACCCGGGCAGCGTGTGGCGCTCAGTCGGCGATGCCGGCCAGCGCCACCGTGCGGTGCGGCGTCAACCGGACGAGCAGCTCGTCCGGCACGGCGTTGCGCCGGCCGAAGGCCTCGGCGTTCTCGGCACCCATGTACCGCCCGCCCAACCTCGTGGCCCAGACCAGCATCTCCTGGAGGTCGGTACTGATCTCGACGCGGCCGAACAGCGAGACGAACGAGAAGGGCGGCGTCGACTCGTCGACGGTCAGCGCGGCGACACCAGCGCGACGCAGGTTGCGGCCCTTCACCGTGTCGCGTCCGGTCGTGAATACGACGATATCGCCGTCGAGCACGAACCAGATCGGGGCCGCATGAGGAGTGCCGTCCGCGCGAACCGTCGACAGCACGCCGGTGCGGGTGCCGGCCGACAGGAAAGCCCGCCGGTCGTCGTCGCTCATCTCGTTGGCCATGGGCCGAGCCTAGAAGTTAGCCGAGCCTCGAAGTTGGCGGTCTGCAGACGTGATGGACTGCTGACCATGACGACCAAGTCCCCCGTCTTGCGCGAGCGCCGGCCCGACGGTATCGAGATCCTGCGGCTGAACCGCCCGGAGAAGCGCAACGCCCTCGACAGCGCGAGTCTTGCCCTTGTCACCGCCGCGCTCGAAGAGCTGTCCGCCGACGAGGAATTACGCGCGCTCGTCTTCTCCACCACGGATCCGCGAGCGCTGTGCGCAGGTGCCGACATCGGCGAGCAGCTCGACGACGCCGCGGGTTACGCGCGGATGGCCGCCTTCACCCGCATGTACAGCGGCATCGACGCGTTGCCGGTACCCGTCATCGCGGTGTGCGTGGGCAATTGCGTCGGCGCGGGCGCAGAGATAGTGGCCGGTGCCGATCTGCGGGTCGGCGGCGACAACCTCAAACTGGCCTGGGCCGGCGCACGGCTCGGCGTCCCGGTAGGCCCGGCCCGCCTCGCCCCGCTGGTCGGGTTGGCCCGGGCCAAGGATCTGATCTTCACCGGCCGCTCGATCGGCGCGCATGAAGCGCACTCCCTCGGCCTCGTGCAGCGAGTGGCCCCCGCCGCCGACGCCGAGGCGGTAGCTCTCGAACTGGCCGAGCACATCGCCGCCCAGTCGCCGGGCGGCGTCCGCGTGTTGAAGCAGATGTTCCGTGACCTCGACGGCGCACCCGCACGCATCGCGCACGAGAACGAACGGTTGCTCTACTTCCAGGAGCACGGCGCCGGCCTCCCGCGCGGTCTTTCCTGACTGTGGGCACGGCTGATTGTGGGCATGGCGCAGCGCGTCACGAACCGTAAGTATGGTTCAGAAGGGGCAGTCGTCGGGATCGGCGACGGGGTCTGAAGTGCGATCGACGGGATGTCGGCCTGGTGGG